>CAIRRW010000306.1 GCA_903881065.1 uncultured Bacteroidota bacterium | reverse complement strand
CCGATGTGTTTGCAGGAGGGCTGAACGGATGACTATACATCTTTCCGAAACAAGCTTTGTGGCTGATTTTGTTATAAAATATCTGAATAGGCTAAGTGATTATTTATTTGTTCTCTCCCGAAAGCTTTCTCAGGATTTAAATGCTGCGGAAATACCTTGGAAACCTAGAATGTAAATTCACAGTTAAATTTCCCTTTATTCTGTTGTTGAAGAATAAAAATAAAAAAAATAGTTCTTTCACAAGTGAAATTAATTTTTACTTTTGCAGAAAATTAGAGGGAGGAAGAAAAAATAATTATTGAAACCCTTATTAAATGTACCTTTTAAATCAAAATTAGAATATGTATTGGACACTTGAATTGGCAAAAAACTTAGAAGATGCACCTTGGCCGGCAACAAAAGACGAATTAATTGACTTCGCAATCCGCTCGGGAGCACCAATGGAGGTAATTGAAAATCTTCAGGAGATTGAGGATGAAGGTGAGATTTACGAATCTATAGAGGAAATATGGCCTGATTATCCTACAAAGGAAGATTTCTTTTTTAATGAAGACGAATATTAATGTCCATTAAAACAATAATACAAAAGAGTCCCGGAATAGTGCGGGACTTTTTTATTTTATGTCATTACTAATCTTTAGTCTTTTGATTCTTTAATGAACTTACCATTTGCATCAAATAATACATCCATCTTTTCTATTTCTGCTTCATAGGTTATTACACCTTTCGCATCAACAATTCTAGAAGCTTCTTTAATTTTTTTACCTGCATAATTTTTCGCACAATAATCGGTAATTGCTTTTGATAAATCAGAGACTTTAATCTCTGTTTCTGTTTCTAAAATACTTCCTTGAGGATCAATAACCAAAGTCATTTCGTTTTTATTACTGTCAAATTCCACTTCATAATTCCCGTCTTCTTTTTCCCATCCTTTTGCTTTTGTGTTTTGGTATTGTTTGGCGAATGCTGCTTTCACTTCAGCAGGTACATCTGCTTCCTTTAATTTTTGTGCGTTAGCTGCGATTGCTACTAATCCCAAGGCTACTAATAAAATTGATTTTTTCATTTGTGTTTTATAGATTATTTAAATTATTAATTGATGTAAAAGTAATCTTTAAATCTGTCTTAATTCTGTATTACTTTATTTCTGTAAATTATTTTTAACATCGTTGGCAGCACAATTAATAATAAAGGCATAGCAATTATAAATCCGCCAATTACTGCAATAGCCAATGGCTGGTGCAGTTGCGCACCTGTTCCGATACCGAGTGCCAATGGAGTTAATGCGATAATAGCTCCAAGGGCGGTCATTAATTTAGGGCGAAGACGGGTTGAAATAGCATATACAATAGCATCTTCAGCAGAACTGTTTTGTAATGTTGTTTTAAATTGCTGAAAAGTAAATATTGCATTCTCTCCTATAATGCCTATAATCATTATAAGTCCGGTGTAGCTGCCAACATTTAACGGAGTGCTGGTAATAAACAATGCAAGATAACTTCCTGAAATACCGAGCATGGAAATAAGAAGTATAAGCAGTGATATTTTATAATCTCTAAAGAGAAAAAGAATAATTGCAAACACAAGCAAACCTGCCGTGAGCATGATTAATAATAAATCATTAAATGATTTTTTCTGTTCGGCAAAAGCACCTCCATAAGCAATATGAAACCCTTGCGGCAAATGTATTTTGGCATTTACCTCTTTTTGTATGTCTTTAATCACAGCACCCAAATCTCTTCCATCAAGGCGGGCAGTAATAGGTACCATTGATTGCAGATTCTCTCTTTTTATTTCGGCAACTCCCGGTTTTATTTCCACGTTCGAAAGCTCTCCAACAGGTTTTAATTTACCGCCCGGAAGAAAAACATTCTGCTCCGAAATGCTTTGTATGCCTGTACTTTTACTGTTGGGATAAATCATTCTAATATTAGTCATCTGTTGATTTTCCATAATTGTTCCTATCACATTTCCTTCCAGTTGAGTTTGCATTTGATATTGAAAATCGGCAGGAGAAATTCCAAACTGTGCCAGTTTAGAGTATTTCGGAGTAATATTTACTTCCGGCCCAGCAATAATAATTCCGTCAAACACATCTGCAGTACCATTTACTTTAGATACAATCTCAGCAATTTGTTTGGCATATTCATTTAATTCGTTTTGATTATTACCAAATACTTTTACTTCAATCGGCTGTGTAGAACTCATTAAATCACCAAGCATATCACCAATAATTTGTCCGAAATCTATTTCCAATAAAGGCTGTGTACTTTTTACTTTCTGCCTGATGTCATCTATTACTTCATCGGTAGTTCGTTTTCGGTTATTTTTTAATTGAATAAGATAATCACCTCGATTTGGTTCTGTAATAAAGAAGCCCATTTCAGCGCCCGTTCTTCGTGAATAACTTTGTACTTCAGGCACAGTAACAATTTGTTTTTCCACTTCCCGCATTATCCTGTCGGTCTCTTCTACAGTGGTTCCAGGCGGCGATTTATAATCCAAAACAATTGTTCCTTCATCCATTTCAGGAAGAAAACCTGTTTCTAATCTTGGATAAATGAACCATACAGCAACAATCAAAACAGCAACAAATAGAAAACTTATAATTGGCCGATTAATGAAAAAAGAAATCCACTTGTAATTAATATGAGGTAATGGATTTTCCTTTTCTGTATCGTTTTTCTTTTTTGATAATAAAAGATAAACAATGGGAAGGCCTATGTATGTTACTAAGAAAGAACAAATCAAAGTAATAATCATTGTATTTGTAAGCACATTAAAATAGGCTCCGGCAACACCATCCATCAAAACAAATGGAATAAAAATTACAATTGTACTTAATGAAGAACCTACCATTGCCGGGAATAAATATTTGATAGAGTGAACCAATAATGCCGAAGTATGCTCTTCTGGATGTTCTTCGTGTGTGCGATGAATTTGCTCCACCACCACAATTGCATCATCTATGATTAAGCCTATTGCAGCAGCTATTGCACCTAATGTCATAATATTAAATGTATATCCTATCATATACAAAACAAATAGAGTGAGCCCTAATGTAATTGGAATAGTAATAAGTATAGTTGCACTTGCCTTGATGGATCGTAAGAAAATAATAGATACAATAATTGCCAATATTAGTCCCACAATTAAGCTGTCAACAACACTTTTAACAGAGCTTTCAACAAAGTCAGACTGAATATAAAAAGGTTTTAATATAACATCTGATGGAAGTAGTTTAGTGAGTTCTTTTATTTTTTTCTGCATATCATCAGAAACCTTTACAAGGTTTGCATCCGGTTGTCTGAAAATATTCAACAGGACAGCATTGCTTCCATTTGCATTTATTTTTATGTACTCTACCTGTTCCTTTATCTGAACATCCGCAATGTCCTTTAATAAAATTACCCGTTTGCCATCATTTCTAATAATTACATTTTCCAAATCTTCCTTGTTATATAACCCAGCATCAGTAAGGTTTAAATACAACCTCCTGTAATCATAGGAATATCCATTTGAAGAAATAAAATTAGTCGCATCAAGCGCATTTTTAATAATATCAGGGGTTATGGAGAATGAACTCATACGCTGTGTGTTAAGTTCAATCCAGTATTCTTTTGTTTTCCCGCCAAGTACTCTCACCGTTGCTACGCCTTCAACCTGTGATAGAAAGGGTTTGATTGTATTATTGGCAAGTAGTTTTAATTCAATAGGTGTTTTATCTTTACTCTCCAAAGTGTATCCCATTACTGCCAGCAGCGCAGGATTCATCTTCTCTACAGAAATGTTCATTGTTGGCGGAAGCGTATTTCTTATCTCGGCAATTCTTGATTCCATCATTTGCTGACAAAGATTTATATCAGCACCCCAGTTGAAATATGCCGACAACTCGCACGAACCGCGGCTAGTTGCACTCTGTATCATTTTTAAATCGTGCACTTGTTTTACAGCATTCTCCAGAGGTTTTGTAACCGTAATCATCATCTTGTCAACAGGCTGTTGGCCATTGTCAGCAATGATTTTTATTTTCGGGAAAGTAATTTCAGGAAACAATGAAGTCTGCATTTTATTATATGCAAAAAATCCCGCAAGCAATATTATTGCAAGTACAAATGAAATTGAATTTTTATGACCTGTATAAAAATGTTTCATTGTTTATTTTTTCTCAATTGTAATCTTTGCAGTATCTGTCAAACCGTAGTTACCAGTGAAAATAATCCTGTCCTTTTCATTAAATTCTGGCGTTTCTATTTCCACTTTATCTGTCGTTTCTATTCCTTTTTTAACAGCAATTTTTACCGCAGTAGTATCATTAATTAATTTCATAACCCAGAATTTAGTTTGTGTTTCATCTGCCAACAAAGCAGATTTAGGTAGTACAATTGCTTTTTCTTTTGTGTGTTTTATAATTCTGATTTTAGCAATCAGGTTTTCAGGAATATTTATTTCACTTAACGGTTTCACTACATAACTCTGCGTTTGCGCTACAGGATCAACCGATGAAAGTTCTTTACTTATCTTTCCTTTTATTATTTTATTATCTGCAAGTATTATTTCACAATCGCCATTTACTTTTAAATATTCATGCATCTCATAAGGCACTTCCAATATAAAAACCAGACTATTGCGTTCAGATATTATTCCAAGTTGGTCACCATCCTGTACATAATCTCCTTTCTGATGGTCAAGCGTGGTAATTATACCTGACTTCTGAGCTCTTATTTTTAATACACCTGAAAAATTTAATGATGTGTCTATTATTGATTTTTGATTTTCTATTGCACTTGCTTCCTTTGTTTTTATGGTAAATAATAATTGGTCTAACGACACTTCATCACCAATATTCATTGTTACATTATTTACATATCCTGTTGCATTTGCTTTCACCACAACTTTCTTTTGGAACTGTGAAGTGCCTCTCAATTCAAATGATTCGGAAATAGATTCTAAACTAATATTACAAAGTGTTATTGGAGTTTTAGCATTTGTAACTTGTTCTTCTTCATTTTTCTCACTTTGTCTGCACGAAATCAGTAACGTTATCAAAGCAACAAAATATAATATTATATATCTCTTTTTCATTCTCATTGATTTGTAAATTCATTAATATTCATAAAACATAACCTACCAGTTCCAATAATTATATTCACTCATCAGTTGATTTCTTGTTAATTGTGCTTGATTTAATTGATTCTTTATATCAATATAATTTTTAATAGTGATAATAAAGTCCGTTACTGAAAGGGCTCCTGTATAGAGTAATTGTTTACTCTGCTTTATAAGTGATTCAGCTGAAGATATTTGTTTTTGAATTTGATTAATCAACTGATCATTATCTGCCAGTTGTAAATTTATTTGCTGAAGATGTTGATTATATTGATTCTTGAAGAATGATTGGTAATTTATTCTTGTTGATTCGTTGATAGAAAGTTTCTGATATTGAAGATTCTTTTGTTTACCATCATAAAGCGGCATCGAAAAATTAAACCCGAAACTTGTACCAAAGTTTTTATACAACAGCGAAGGATTGGAGCCCAGTAATCCTGCATCAGCAAACCAATTAAACTGTGGCCGATATTTAATCCCTGCTATATTCTTTTGATTAATAATACTGATACTATCCAGCTTAAACTGTTTTAAAAACGGAGAATTGTTTTTATCAGCCACTCCATTCACTTTTAAATCGGGTGCTGCAAGTTTATTTATTGAAGTATCGTTTATTCCGCAAATAATATTTAATTGCCTCACATCATTTCTATATTGTATCTCCGCCTGTTTCCATTGAATTTCCTGAGATTGTATTGCAATTTCAAACGATAAATAATCGGTTTGTTTATAAATACCCTGCTCAGTTAGTTTCTGTAGAATAGTCTTTTCTTCATTCAATAAATTCAATGTAGCTTTAGTATAATCAACTTGTTTTAGCGAATTATAAGCCACTACATATTGATCGGTAATACTTTTTTTCAAATCATGTTCCGATAGTTTAGAAGTATTGGCTATACTTTGCTTTTGAATACTTATTGCTTCGTACTGCGGCTTGTAAATTTTTCTATTAAAAACAGATTGTGAAACGTTAACCTGTGCTGTATAATTGCCGGTGTTAGTTATCGCCTCATCGTAACCTATACCATTAATTGCCGGAGCCACCATCACCATACTTACAGCATTCAACTGCGGTTTGCGCTGTGCATTTAATAATGAACTGTCTATAGTTGCAGATTGAATCTGATTAGCATAATCTTTTAGCTGAGGACTATTCTGTAATCCCTGCTGAATAAAAAAACTGAGCTGATTTGATTGGGAATAGCATACGCTGATAATATGACTTAGATACCCTACTAGTAAAATCTTTTTAAACATCCTCTTTAATTGCTCTTCAAATATAAAATTAAATTCTGTATGTAATCTGTAGTTATAAAATAGTTAAGTACCTGCATAAATCAATTTATCAAATGGACTTTGCAATTTGCTTATTATTTTAACACATGCTCTTCGCAAATAAATATCCTCCTAAAACACACTAATTTCTTTAACTAACACTTTAACGGTTGCAACGTAAGGAATAACGATTATAGTAGAAGGTATAATGGTTATTTTATAAGGTATAACGATTATAGCAAAAGGTATAATGGTTATAGTAGAAGGAATAATCATTATAGTAGAAGGTATAACGATTATAGTAGAAGGAATAATCGTAATACTTTTCGGAGAAACGATTTAGATAATTATCAGCTACTTATAAATGCAAGAAATGTAAGGAATCAGTTCCGAACCCTAAAATCATTTAGGGATGTTCAGTTTGTAGCAAACTAAATGTGAAATTTAAAACTCCGTAGGTGCTATCTGAATAAAACAGGTCGCACCTACGGAGCTTGGATCAAATTACATTATTTTGTTCTACAAACAGAATGCTCCTATTGAGCAAAAATCAATTATTTGTATTGTAAGTAGTCCGCTCCTAAATAATTTAATTAGTCTTGTATTCAAACTTGATTTCGGATAATTCTTTGTTTGCTGATAATATTTTGTTCTTTAAGTTTTCTTTAAACTCAATTACTTTATTTAATAAATCAGGATTTCCTGTAGCAATAATTTGCACTGCGAGTATTCCGGCATTCATGGCTCCGTCCAAAGCTACGGTAGCCACAGGTATTCCGGGAGGCATTTGTAAGATAGACAAAACAGAATCCCAGCCATCTATAGAAATGGAAGAGCGACAAGGCACACCAATAACAGGAAGCGGAGTAAATGCTGCTACAACGCCTGGCAAATGAGCAGCTCCGCCGGCACCGGCAATAATTACTTTTATTCCTTTTGAGTGTGCATTTTTTGCAAACTCTGCTACTTGTTCCGGCACTCGATGTGCGCTAAGTGCATTAATTTCGAAAGGGATTTTGAATTGATTAAGGATTTTTGCAGCTACCTGCATCACAGGCATATCCGATGTGCTGCCCATTATTATGCTAACTTGAGGTTTCATATATTTGATTAATTTATTTTTAATGTATGCCGTAAAAATAGCTTTTTTATAATCACAATAAAATTAATGCTACGTTTTTGGTTACTTAATTTTGCTTACTTTCGTTTTTTCAAAAAAAGACTATATGAGTAATGTGATTCTTCACGGAAAATCTTTTAAAATTAAAATAACAGCGTCAGAAATCAACAAGGCTGTAGCTGATGTTGCGCGACAAATAAATACAAATCTGAAAGACAAGAAACCATTGTTTCTGGCTGTTTTGAATGGTTCTTTTATGTTTGCTTCTGACCTGATGAAGAAAATAAAAATTGATTGCGAGATATCTTTTATTAAAGTGGCTTCTTATGAAGGTACTTCTTCAACAGGTTCGATGAAAGAATTGATTGGAATAAATGAAAATATTAAAGGCAGAACTGTGGTTATTATTGAGGATATTGTTGATACAGGTTCCACAATTGAAAGTGTGTATAAACAACTTCTAGAACTGGGTGCTGCGGAGATAAGTGTCGCTACTTTATTATTTAAACCGGAAGCATATTCCAAGTCTGTTCCTATTGAATACACTGCTATTGTTGTGCCCAACGATTTTCTTGTTGGATATGGATTGGATTATGACGGACTTGGCCGTAATCTGGAAGATATATATGTACTGGATTATAAAATAGAAGAAAATAAATAACCTTTCAAATATTAGAAAATGCTAAACATTGTACTATTCGGGCCTCCGGGAGCAGGCAAAGGAACTCAATCGGAGAAATTAATTGCAAGATATAATCTGGTTCATCTTTCGACAGGTGATATTTTTCGTGCAAATATAAAAGGCGCGACCGAACTTGGTATACTTGCTAAAAGCTATATGGATAAAGGGCAATTGGTGCCTGACGAAGTTACAATTAGAATGCTGGAAAGTGAAGTGAATAAAAATCCGAATGCAAAAGGGTTTATTTTTGATGGTTTTCCTCGTACAAAGGCTCAGGCAGAAGCTCTTGATAATTTATTGAAAAGTAAGTCTGTTTCAATTACCTTGATGCTTGCATTGGAAGTGGAAGAAGCCGAATTGAAGAAGCGTTTACTTTTAAGGGGGAAAGATAGTGGCAGGCCTGATGACCAGAATCCGGATGTGATTCAAAAACGAATTGATGTATACAATAATGAAACTTCCCCTGTGAAACATTTTTATACTTCACAAGGTAAATATAAAGGGATTAATGGCATTGGCGAAATTGAAGAAATATTTAACTCGCTGTGTATAGAAATTGATTCGGCAAAATAGAACCGGAATAATTAATCCTTAACACTAAATTTTTAAGAAATGTCTGATAGTAATTTCGTTGATTATGTAAAAATATGCTGTCGTTCGGGCAAAGGTGGTGCAGGTTCCATGCATTTGCATAGAAGTAAACTTACGGCGAAAGGTGGCCCTGATGGAGGTGATGGAGGAAGAGGCGGACATATTATTGCGCGTGGTGATAAACAATTCTGGACACTTATCCATTTAAAATATCGTAAACACGTAATTGCTGTTGATGGCGAAATTGGCGGAAGCAGTAAGAAAACGGGTGCTGAAGGCAAGGATGAAATATTGCACGTGCCTTTGGGTACTATTATTCGTGATGCGGAAACCGGCGAAATAGAAGGAGAAATAACGGAAGACGGTGAGGAAAAAATTATTGTTCCCGGTGGAAAAGGCGGATTGGGAAATGATCATTTTAAAACGTCGACCAACCAAACGCCTATGTATGCTCAGCCGGGGATACCTGGTAAGATGGAATGGAAAATACTTGAACTTAAAGTTCTTGCCGATGTTGGTCTGGTTGGTTTCCCAAATGCAGGCAAATCTACATTGTTATCAGTACTTTCATCAGCGAAGCCTGAAATCGCCAATTATCCGTTCACTACTCTTGTTCCTAATTTAGGTATCATTAAATATCGTGATTACAAATCTTTTGTGATGGCTGATATTCCCGGCATTATTGAGGGAGCGAGCGAAGGAAAAGGTTTGGGTATTCGTTTTCTTCGTCATATCGAAAGAAATTCCACACTATTGTTTTTAGTAACTGCTGATGCAAATGATATTATCAAAGAGTATAAAATATTATTGAATGAGTTGGAGAAATATAATCCTGAACTTATTCATAAAAAGAGAATGCTTGCCATTTCAAAGTGCGATATGCTTGATGAAGAATTGCTGGCGGAAGTAAAAAAAGATTTGAATAAACGATTCAAAGAAAAGAAAACGGTGCCTATTATATATTTTTCTTCGCATACCGAAAAAGGCTTGACAGAGTTGAAAGACGAACTTTGGAAACAATTAAACAGTGACTCAACCACTTTTGATTATTAAATGAGTTTTATTGATTCGATAAAAGCAATTGATACTGAACTATTTTTATTTCTTAATAGTAAGCACAATTCTTGTTTCGATTTCATAATGTTTTGGGCAAGCAATAAGCTCATCTGGATTCCGCTTTATATTTTCTTTGGATATCTCGCCTTAAAATATTTCAGAAGAAGATTAGTATTGATTTTACTGTCTACATTTTTATTAATAGTATTAACCGACCAAGTCTCCAATCGTGTTTTCAAGAATAATTTCGAGCGTTATCGCCCCTGTCATAATTTAATTATTCAGTCGCAGGTGCATGTAAACCGAGAATGTGGCGGAATGTTTGGTTTTATTTCTTCGCACGCCACCAATACTTTTGGGTTGGCAATGTTTCTAAGTCTTTTATTTTATAAACATATAAAATACTTCCCACTTTTCATTTTTCTTTGGGCAGCTTTTATATCCTATAGTCGTATTTATAATGGAGCGCACTATCCTGCTGATGTGTCTGTTGGCGCACTTGTGGGGATGAGTTTGGGATTCACTACATATAAATGGTACTCATTTATTGACAGAAAACTTACGTCCTCATAAGTAACTTATTTTCTGAATTCAAGAAAACAACATTAATTATCCTTTTACTCAAAAAAAGAAGGGTTTTGTATTTCTACAAAACCCCTTAACATGTACTAATTACAAACCCCTAAGTAATTAATACAATTATCTTAATTTATCGACCAGGTTTTATCCCCCGATAAAATACTATTCAATGATTGTTTACCTTTTTTAGCATTTACTGCTTTTATTTGATTCGTCATTTCTTCATCATACACAGGACGTTCGTCAGCATAAATAACTCCGAAAGGACGAGGGAAATGTTCACCCTCAAATAAAGTATCAAAGAAGCGAGAAATCAAATTTGCTTTAGTTTTATCCTTTTCATCATGAATCCACAATTCAGTTGGTGACATATTTTTTTCTTTAAAGTTCACAATTTTAGGAGTTATCCCGTCAAGCATAATTCCTTTCTCATCGTTATGTCCAAATATCAAAGGTTTTCCATGTTCAAGAAAAATGGCTTCCTCCTTTTTTGTTTCTTTATCAGAGTATGCAAAGAAGGCTTCATCATTAAACACAGGGCAGTTTTGATATACTTCAACAAATGAAGTTCCTTTAAATTCATTGGCACGTTTCAAAACCATCTGCATGTGTTTTGGATCACGGTCAAGAGTACGGGATACAAACGAAGCTTTAGCACCTAATGCCAATTCGGAAGGATTGAATGGTTCCTCTACAGATCCATAAGGAGAAGACTTAGTTACTTTTCCTTTTTCTGAAGTTGGTGAATACTGCCCTTTTGTCAAACTGTAAATCTGGTTATTAAAAACAAGGTAATTCAGGTTGAAATTCTTTCTCATCAAATGAATAAAGTGATTACCTCCAATCGACAATGCATCTCCGTCACCAGATACAACCCAAACACTTAAGTCAGGATTTGAAGCTTTTACTCCAGAAGCGATAGCTGCTGCGCGCCCATGAATACTGTGCATTCCATAGGTATCCATATAATATGTAAAACGCGAAGAACATCCTATACCTGAGATGAAAACAAATTGTTCTCTTGGAATTCCTAAGTCAGGAAATACTGTTTGTACTTGTTTTAATATGGAATAATCTCCACAGCCGGGACACCATTTTACATCCTGATCAGAAGAAAAATCTTTCGAAGTCATTTTACTAGTCGGTTCTATTGTTGTTGTGCTCATCTCTTCTTTTTATTTTAGTAATTCAACAATTTTTGCTTTCAATTCCGTTGTAGTAAAAGGCAAGCCCTGAACTTTTGATAAACCAATTGCAGGCACTAAATATTTAGCTCTAATCAATTGCAGCAATTGTCCGCTGTTCATTTCAGGAATCAAAATTTTATCATACGCTTTCAATACTTCTCCTAAGTTTTTAGGGAATGGATTGATATTATGAAGATGAACGTGAGCTACATCACCGCCTTCAGCAATACATTCGCGTACCGCAGTTTTAATTGCACCATATGTTGAACCCCAACCAAGAACAAGCAGTTTTGCTTTGTCTTTTCCTGTATCTGCTTTCGCAAGTGGAATATAATCAGCAATCTTTTCTATTTTGGCAGCTCTCAAATGAACCATTTTTTCGTGATTCAAAGCATCATATGATACATTTCCTGTTTCATCTTGTTTTTCCAATCCGCCAATACGATGTTCCAAACCTGCTGTTCCCGGCTTAATCCAAGGACGAACTAGTTTTTCATCACGTTTATATGGCAATAAAACTCCTTCTGCCCCATTTGGCTTGTCAAGGAATTTCACTGTAATTGGTTTTAATTTATCTTCTGTTGGAAAACGCCAAGGTTCTGATCCATTTGCAATATATCCATCAGTTAATAAGATAACTGGAGTCATATGCTCAACCGCAATACGACAAGCTTCATAATCTGCATTAAAACAATCAGATGGTGAAGCAGCTGCAATTACAGGAATAGATGATTCGCCATGGCGACCATACATTGCCATCAATAAATCCGCCTGTTCTGTTTTTGTTGGTAATCCTGTAGAAGGGCCTCCACGTTGTACATTTACAATTACTAATGGAATTTCAAGTATTGTTGCCAATCCAATCGCTTCTGTTTTTAAAGCCATACCTGGCCCTGAAGTAGTGGTAATTGCCAGATTACCTGTGTACGAAGCTCCAATAGCAGAACAAATACCTGCAATCTCATCCTCTGCCTGAAATGTTTTTACTCCATTCGCTTTATACTTTGATAATTCATGCAGAATATCTGTAGCTGGCGTAATTGGATAGGAACCAAGAAACAAAGGCAATCCTGATTTTTCTGCTGCTGCTATTAAACCAATAGCTGTTGCATGATTCCCAGTAATGTTTCTATAAATACCTGTTGGCAGTTTAGCCGCCTTAACTTTAAATCTTGTATTAAATATTTCTGTATTGTCGCCATAATCCCAACCCGCATTCAATGTTTTAATATTTGCATTTGCAATGTCAGGTTTTTTAGCAAACTTCTCAGTAATGAACTTTATTGTAGAATCCATTGACTTATCAAACATCCAGAAAAGCAATCCAAGAACAAACATGTTTTTAGAACGCTCTACTTCTTTAGTTCCTAATCCTGAATCTGTGAGACAATTTTTAGTAAGTTTAGTAATATCCATTTTATGAACAATATAATTGTCCAAACTACCGTCTTCCAATGGATTTACATCAGGTGGATAATTAGCCAAGCCAAGGTTTTTCTTATCAAAGCCTGCACTGTTTGCAATAATTACTCCACCTTTTTTTAATCGAGGCAAATCTACTTTTAATGCAGCGGCATTCATTGCTACCAATACATCATACAAATCACCGGGAGTGAATATTTCCTTGCTGCCAAAATTTACCTGAAAGCCTGAAACTCCAGCTATTGTACCAATTGGGGCTCTTATTTCGGATGGGTAATCAGGGAAAGTACTTAAATCATTACCCAACATTGCTGCTGTGTCTGTAAATTGCATTCCAGTCAATTGCATTCCATCTCCCGAATCGCCGGAAAAGCGAACTACCATGCTCTCCGATTCTATAACATTTGCCTTTTGACTTACTTCATTATTTAACGTTTCCATTTCTAACTTTTATAATTTAATCTGTATGCCATTTGCTTTAAATGCACGTTTTAATAAAGCACACAAAATATCAACCTTTTATTTTCTATGGATGCAAACTTGCCTTTTTAGCAAGTAGATCATCTTTTGATTCTACATTGTCAGTATCAGCTACACAGCAATCAACCGGACAAACTGATGCACATTGAGGCTCATCATGAAACCCAACACACTCTGTGCATTTATCAGTTACTATATAGTAGTAATCATTTGAGATTGCCGAATGCTCATCATCTGCTCCAGATGTGATTCCGCTTTTGGAAGTAAAGGTTCCAGTAATACCTGTTTTGTCAGAAAATCTCCATTCTCCTCCATTTTCATAAATTGCTCCATTTGGACATTCCGGTTCACATGCCCCGCAATTAATACATTCTTCAGTGATTTTTATTGCCATAATTTTTAAGTTTAATTTTACGGGTGTAAAGGACTTACTAATTATGAAAATATTCTATGATAATTATCAGTTCCTAAATGATATTTATCATAATTAAGAAGTGGAGATTTTGGTTATTATTGTCTAGGAATAGCTTTTCGCTAACTGAATTAAAATATCTATTTTTGTTTTTCTGTCAATTTATAATGCATTGGTTACACAAAGAATATTGGTTTAATAAAGACTATCCGAATTAAGAATGAATAGTATAAGGAAAAAAGAAATCAAAAAACAAAAGATTACAGTTAAGGCAAATTCCGAAACACACTCTAAATCAATAACAATATCAACTGTTTATAAAAGATTCATTCCGATTTTTATTACTTTTTTATTCACTGTAATAGTTAGTATTGGCATGATTTATCACGAACTTTGGCGAGATGAGCTCGAGATATACTCTAGAATAGCATTAACAAATAATGTATTAATGGAGGGGGATGTTTCTTTTATAGGTTATTACTCGTTCCTTAAATTATTTATGGTCATTAGTAATTCGGAAGTAATGTTTCAGTTTGCTCACCTTATTCTAATCGTTTCTGCGGTATTTACATTTATTCGCTTTGCAAAAATATCAAACCTGCAAAAAATCATGTTCGCCTTTAGTTACTTTATCATATATGATTATGGCATTATATCAAGGTATTATGGATTTATGTTATTATT
>CAIRRW010000305.1 GCA_903881065.1 uncultured Bacteroidota bacterium | reverse complement strand
GATGCTTGATAACATAAAACTTACCGATGTATTATTTCTGGATGTAGAAACTGCTCCAGTAGTTTATAAATATACAGGTTTGGATAAAACGATGAAGCAATTGTGGGATGCAAAATTTCGTTTTCAGAAAGAAGAAACACCCGAAAGTGGTTATAAAAAAGCAGGCATATTTGCTGAATTTTCGAAAATCATTTGTATTTCGGTAGGTATATTAAGTGAAGAAACGTTTCGTGTAAAATCATTTTATGGAGATGATGAAAAGCAGATTTTAAAAGACTTTGCAGCATTGCTTACCAAACATTATAATACCAAATCCAAAATGCTGTGTGCACATAATGGCAAAGAATTCGACTTCCCGTTTATCTGCCGGCGAATGTTGCTTAATGCCATTAAACTCCCGAAAGCATTGAATATTGCAGGTAAACGTCCATGGGAAATAAATCATCTGGATACTATGGAACTATGGAAGTTCGGCGATTATAAAAGTTATACATCCTTAAATTTACTTGCAGCTATTTTTAATATCCCAACTCCTAAAGATGATATTGACGGCAGTGATGTAGCACGTGTTTATTGGGAAGAGAAGAACATCGAACGCATTGTAACCTATTGTCAGAAAGATGTTTTAACGGTTGCCCAACTATTATTACGCTTTATGAATGAACCATTGATTGCTGATAAAAATATTATTATTGCATAATCTACCCTCTTTATTCTTTCTATCTTTACCGCATAAAATTTCCAAATGAAACCTTCAAACAAGTACCTTAAACCAATATTCCCCGCATTACTATTTCTGACATTAATTATCGGTTCATGCAAACAGCCGAAGTCGAAGATGGCATCTTATGGTCCGGTGTTCGAAACCGTAATGCGCAGTGAAACTGGTGTATTCAGAGGTTTTAGTTTGGGTGATAAACAGGATTCTGTGCGACTAAAAGAAACTGTGAAACCAATGGAAACCGATAGCGGTTATTTATATTATGAATTAAAACTGGATACTACAGGCTCATTCAACATCACGTATAATTTTGATGATGAAGGACTGAATGAAATACAATCGGACATTTATATTAACAATGCCAGCAAAATGGATGATGTATTTTCAAAATTCAAATCTTATTTTGATGAACATTATGGCGCAAGCCAAACCCGCCAGGGATATACTGTGTGGACAGTAAAAAGTGAAAAGTATGGCGAAGTAAGAATAAGCCTTAGTAACGAAAGCTCTGATTTCACAGTAGATAAAGCTCCCGGTAAAATTGCACTTTGGATATATCCTGATAAAGAGTAGGTGCGAATGGCAACAGAGATTTTGTTGGAAATAAATAATCTTGTTACCGAATTTCGCAGTGATGAAGAAACAATAAAAGCAGTCGATACTGTTTCCTTTTCTCTTTCGCGCGGCGAAACCGTTGGTATAGTTGGCGAATCGGGCTCAGGCAAATCGGTTACTTCTTTATCCGTTATGCGGCTTATTCCAAATCCTCCGGGTAAAATTACAGGCGGTGAAATTATATACCATTCAAAAACAAAAGGAAGAATAGACATTACAAAGATTCCGGAAAAGGAAATGCGGGCTTTGCGTGGCAACGAAATTGCAATGATATTTCAGGAACCGATGACTTCTCTAAATCCTGTATTTACATGCGGAAATCAAGTGATGGAAGCAATAGTATTACATCAGCAGGTTACCAAGAAAGAAGCGAAAGACAAGACGATAGAGCTGTTTAAAAAAGTACAGCTTCCTCGTCCTGAAATTATATTTGACAGTTATCCGCATCAGTTATCCGGTGGTCAAAAACAACGAGTGATGATTGCAATGGCAATGAGTTGCAGCCCCAGTATACTTATTGCTGACGAACCTACAACAGCTCTGGATGTTACTGTTCAGGCAACAATTATTGATTTGATGCAGGAGCTGCAACGCGAAAATGATATGGGAATAATTTTTATTACTCATGATTTAGGTGTTATTGCGGAGCTTGCCGATAAAGTGGTGGTGATGTATAAAGGCAAAGTGGTGGAACAGGGAAATGTAGCTGATATATTTACTAATCCTCAGCACCCTTATACCAAAGGACTTTTGGCGTGCCGACCTCCTTTGGATAAACGATTAAAATGGTTGCCTACTGTTGCCGATTTTATGAAGGTAAATGACAAAGGGGAAATAATTGAGAACATACAATCTGTAAACTCATTAACCGAAACACTTGTAATTACTAATGAAGAACGGGCAGAGGCTCATAAAGTAATGTATGCAAAACCGCCAATTCTGGAAATTAAAAACCTTAAAACATCTTTCCCTATTAGTAAAGGAATGTTCGGAAAACCAACATCATTTGTAAATGCTGTGGACGATGTCAGTTTTACAGTGTATCGTGGTGAAACACTTGGATTAGTTGGAGAATCAGGTTGCGGTAAAACTACATTGGGACGAACAATATTGAGATTAATAGAACCAACATCAGGGCAGATTATTTTTGATGGGAAAGATATTACACATATCGGCAAACAGGAAATGAGAGCGATTAGGAAAGATATTCAGATAATATTTCAGGATCCATATTCATCATTGAACCCTCATATTACTATTGGCAATGCTATTATGGAGCCAATGCAGGTTCATAATATATTGGAAAATAATGTGGCAAGAAAAAGAAAAGTAATCGAATTGCTCGAACGTGTAAATATGAGTGAGTCACAGTTTAATCGTTATCCACATGAGTTTTCGGGAGGACAACGCCAGCGGATTTGTATTGCACGCGCCTTGGCTTTGCAACCTAAATTTATTATTTGCGATGAATCGGTTTCTGCTTTGGATGTTTCTGTTCAGGCACAGGTATTAAATTTATTGAATGAATTAAAGCGCGAATTCAATTTTACCTATATCTTTATATCGCACGATTTATCAGTAGTGAAATTTATGAGTGATAAAATGATTGTGATGAATAAAGGAAAGATAGAGGAAATGGGCGATGCAGACAGTATTTATAATAATCCACAATCGGAATACACTAAAAAACTGATAAGTGCGATACCAAAAGGAATAACAAATAAAATATTAAATTAAACAAATAAAAACAAAAATCAAATGCGTACACTATTATTTATTTCATCTGCAGTTATACTGTTTTCGGGCTGTTCGGCACCGGAAACAAAAGTTAACGAACCAATTTTGATGTCGTATAATAATACGGAACCGAACGATTGGAATAGTTTATATACAATAAAAAAATCTGATAACGCACATTCAGGAATGAATGTAGCTTTTGTGGATGCCTCAACAGAATATAGTATGGGTTATTTAAAGTCAATTGAAAACATAAGTAAATCAAAACTTGATTCGGTAACATTTTCGTATTGGGCATTCTGTAAGGATAACAAAGCAAAAGCCCAAACTGTTATAAGTATTGATTTACCTGACAATGCAAAGAATTTATTCTGGGCCGGACATCCAATGCAGGACAAAGTAAAGGAATACAATAAATGGATTAAAATAACTGAATCATTTAAACTTCCTCCAAACATTGACACCAAGAGTGTTTTAAAACTTTATGTCTGGAATAATTCAAAAGAAGAAATTCTGCTGGATGATTTTAAAGTTGAATTTTATTAGTTGTTTAACTAGTTCCTTGAATAATTACATAAAGCAAGAATGGAACAAAATAATTTAAGAAGACAAATTATATTTCTGTCAATTATTATTGTAGTTGGTTTTACAGGCTCTTATTATTTTCTAAAAAAAAAGAAACCAACAGTTGTTCCGCAAGCTAATGTCCCTGTTGTAAAGCAGGATTCTATTCCTCTAGTCTCTTTATTAAATTCAAAGTTTGATTTTGAAAATGAAACAACTGCTTCTTCTGAAAAAGCAGCATCAGGTAAAAATAGTATTAAACTTATACCGCAAGTAGAGTATGGTTTTAATGTTTCGCAGCAAATAAAAGATATCCCCAATTATCAAAATGTAAAACAAATAAATGTGGAGTTGAAATGTTGGGCAGCCAATGCTTTAAGTGCCGTTTATGTTTTATCTATTGATGATGCAGCGGGTAAAAATCTATTGTGGGATGGCAAACCCATTGCATGTGATAAAAATGAAAGCTGGTGTACACTGCATTATACATTTGATATTAAACCTGAATTATTACAAGCTGGCAATACAATGAAGCTCTATCCATGGAATAAAGCGAAGGAAGTTTTTTTTATTGATGATATCTCTGTTCAATACATGGGTGTGGATAAATCTGGGACAGCTACTTCAAATTCGACTTCTACTACAAACTTTTTTTATGATTTTGAAAAACCGGATGGGCTAAATGGTACTGAAACTATAAAACAAACTACAGCTCATTCGGGTGCAATGGCGTGTGATTTGACAGGAGGAAAAGAGTATGGACCACTTGTTATAAAAACGGTTAGTCAGGTTTCCAATTCAACATTAAAGAAGATTGGTGCAAGTGTCTGGATATATCCATTAACCGATAAAACAAATGCTGTATTGACTGTATCTATTACAAATACGAAGGGAGAAAATATTTTGTGGGATGGAAAAGGAACTGAGAAGATGCCGTTTCCTAAAAACAAATGGACTAAATTAAATGCAGTATTCGTTATTCCTTTTGAAAAAATATCATTAAGTGATAAGATTCAAGTGAATGTATGGAACAAAGGAAGAACTGATTTAATTGTGGATGATTTGGAAATTGTATATGGCGAAAATGCAGATAGGAGAGGGGAAGCATCAACAATGGATGTAAACAGTATTTATGAAAAACAATTTGTTCCGCAAAAAAACAAACCTCCTTTTAAAACTATTTATTTCGAGAAACAAAATATAAACTACTCTGCCTTTACAGAATTTACTTCCAATGAAACGTATGTTGTTCTTCGTTCTAATAATAAAAACTCACTTGAACAATTACTAAGAATTAAATATGGGGTAGGGGAGGTGTATTCGTACATACCGGAAACAAAGAGTTTTAAGAAGGTTGCTACCAGACCTATGTCTTTGGATAGTGTAGTAAAGAGCAGTAAAGATATGAGTTTGGATAAATCATTTTTTAAACCAACTGATATTACTTTTTCAGGTGATTATTATGATGATAATAAATTGGAAATATTAAAATATAATACCGACTGGCGTTTTGATTTGAAGTTGATGGAGAAAGAAAAGGAAAGTTATACTGTTTTAGGAAACGTTGATTTTAAAGAATATTCGAACGACTATAATCCGAAGTATTATGAATTTACTAAACTGGTTTCCGGCAGGTTTATTAATGCAAATCAAACTTCATTGCTTGTAATAAGTTGTAACTGTGCAGATGAAAAATTTGATGGCAAACATTGTGTTAAATTTGAGAATATGCCTGCATTACCTAATTCTGTTGGTATTTATAGTATCGAACGCAAATAGATGAATAGAAGTAAAGTTTTATAAGTATATTAACAAGACCACACCCCTTTATCCCCTCTCCTTGAAGAAAGGAGAGAGGGCAATAGGTGAAAACAGTAATATATGAGGAGTAAAAAGATTTTTAATAAAGCAGTTCAAATACAGTCTCCCTTCTCCTTTCTTCAAGGAGAGGGGTTGGGGGTGTGGT
>CAIRRW010000304.1 GCA_903881065.1 uncultured Bacteroidota bacterium | reverse complement strand
ATAATTTTTTAACCGATAAGCTCCATGAACTGCATTTGTCCTATATGGACATTTGGAACTGCTATCAGGAAAACTGGTTCTATTTCGGGAACTCCCGACAAAGCTGCAAAAACGAATTGCTTTCAGCAGAAAGAGATTGCAGACGAAATTTAGAAGCCATCCAGCAGCTTTGCCAAATCACCGTAGACAGAGCTTCTTTTACGAACGGAAACTATTTCGCATTCATCAACCTGTTTAAAATTGTTGACTATTTAGAGGAAACAATAAAACTTCTTGCGAAAATCTACGGCAAGCACTCCAATACAAATGCCATTTATAAAATGGATGTGCTGATTAAGCGCGCCTTAACTGCAAGAAATGAATTGCAGAATTACGGCAATCGCTCTACTACAAAAATTTTCAAAGTACCAACACATATTTCGGAAAAGGAAAGCTACACACCGGAAATAGAATTAAGAGTAGCATAATAGTAACAATAAAAAGAAAGTCTATGAGCGACCAAGTAAAAAACACAAAATGCGAACTGGAAAATTTGATTTTCCAGTACAAACTGAAAAGCCTCCAGTCATTTAGAAATGACACCTACATATTGGAGGTAAACAATCAGGCAGTATGCCTGAACAGTAAAAACGAAATGGTGCTTTCCAATGCACCTTTTCCTAAAGAGTTCAGGAGACATGAAATTGAGGTAGCCAAATCGAAAATACATGGCTCTACTCCTACCGTTAAAACTGCAAGGGAATGGTACACTTCAAAACTGCAAAAGGTAAAGCAGTTATTCAATGTTCAATCAATCATAGGAGGGCAATAATAATGAATAGACAATGGAATCCTGACGAGGACG
Organism: uncultured Bacteroidota bacterium; assembly: GCA_903881065.1. Classification (GTDB taxonomy): domain Bacteria; phylum Bacteroidota; class Bacteroidia; order 2-12-FULL-35-15; family 2-12-FULL-35-15; genus 2-12-FULL-35-15. The sequence goes on along the minus strand of CAIRRW010000304.1, from coordinate 660 downwards.
ATGACGGTTCTTATGCAGAAGATGATAAATAACAAAAAAATCAAATCATGAGCAATACACATCCAATAAAGAACATACAGCCCGACATAAAAAGCGGAATGGTATATATATCCATGTTCATTTTAGCAGTGGATTATTTAAAGTCCACCAGCAAACCTGCATTAAACAGGCATTTCGAACGGATATTTAAAGACCAAGCCCCTCACCTTTCAAATAAATTTACCTTCCATGACCTTGCAGGTTTCTTTTTAAATCTTGACATACAGCATCAGGTAGCATTTATGAGTGATGCAGGATTTGATAATAAATTACTGGTAATGCCTCCAATTGAGAATTGGGAGAAATACGGAAACATGGTAGGTATGAACGAAGCAGACGAACCATTTACCCAAGAAGATGTAAGAATGATTGGAGGGATGTTTTTAAATGATTGGGACATCTACAGCCATGCGGTTGTATGGGTAAGAAAATTCTTAATGTACGCAAACAATAACCCAATTTCTGACAAAGATTACAAAGGTTCAAAATTCGGAATCTATCCGAATTGGGCGGAATACTACACCTACTCATCAATCGAAAAGAAACAGGAATTTTTACAATCATTAATCAATTACTAAAAATGAGCTGGTATAAAAAATTAGATATAAATCAAAGGATATT
>CAIRRW010000303.1 GCA_903881065.1 uncultured Bacteroidota bacterium | reverse complement strand
TTCTTTGTCTTTAACAATAAGTTTTACGGAATATTTACCAGGCAAAACCATTGGAGCAGTAAATCCTGCACCATCCATCTTTGTACTACCTGCAGCCACTCTTGGAGGTGTACCTCTTAAGTTCCAATACACTTTATTAATTCCTTTTCTCACAGTACCCGGTATCGATTGAACCAATTGTTTTTTCTCATCATAAATTTCAATCGTCACTTTTCCTGAACTCAAACGTTGCTTCAAATAATAGTTAATTGAAGGAGTAGAAGGAGGATTTCCTGCACCCCAACCTCCTGAAACTTCTGGACCTCCCCAACCAAATTTACCATTGTTTAATGTTAAATCCGGTGTTGGAAATAAATACACATCCTTCTCCAGAATATCTTTTGTAAGGCTGCACATTGGGCGAATATCATCCAAAATAAATATCCCTCGGCCATGCGAAGCAACTATTAAATCATGTGTTACCGGATGTATTTGAATATCTCTTGCCATTACATATTCAGGTATATTGTTTTTCATCCTGAACCAATTTCCACCATCATCAAGCGAAGCAAATAATCCCATCTCGGTTCCTAAAAACAAAAGGTTTTTATTTTCGAAATCTTCTTTAATCTTATGTGCAAAGCCTGTAAATTCAGCACTATTTATTCGCTTCCATGTTTTTCCCATATCGGTACTTTTTCCAAGGTATGTTTGAAAATCTCCATACATATGGTTTTCAAATGTTGCATACACAGTATTTTTATCAAACTGCGATAGCTGAATACTGCTTACCCAAGCCTGTTTGGCTATACCAGAAACTGCAACATTCGTTGAAACATTTGTCCATGTTTTACCTGCATCCACTGTGTATTGAAGGTTTCCATCATCTGTGCCTGCCCATATTAGGTTTTCATCAAGAGGAGATTCTGCAATTGTAAATATAGTACAATGATTTTCCGCCGACGTATTATCTTCACTTAATCCGCCGCTATCCTCCTGTTTCTGCTTATTTTTATCATTGGTAGTAAGGTCTGGAGATATTCGTGTCCAGTTTCTTCCCTGGTCAATCGACTTATATAAATACTGACAACCAACATATAAGTTCTTTGGGTTTTTAGCTCCTGTTATCAATGGTGTATTCCAATTCCAACGGAGCTTTGTGGTTTCTTCCTTTGCTGTTTTTTGTGGTTGAATAAATTCAGCTTTCATTGTTTTTAACTCATATCTATACATATTTCCACCTTGATATTCGGAATAGACTGTTTTTCCATCCACATCAGGTATTGTCCAGAAACCATCACCTCCCCCTACTCTATTCCAATTTCCATTACCTATTCCACCTGGTGCTGCAGAAGGTGCCATCCAGCTTCCATTATCCTGCAAACCGCCATATACATTATAAGGTTCCTGCATATCATACGCCACATGATAAAACTGACCAACTGGCAAGCCTTGATTAAATTGCCAGTTCACGCCTCTATCGAGACTTACATACATACCACCATCGGTGCCTACATACATAATATTCGTATTCGTTGGGTTTATCCACAAAGCATGCATATCACTGTGTACCCATGTTGCATCGTAACTTGCATCCGAAAAAGAATATCCGCCATCACTGCTATACGCAAAATTAAATGCGGGACGATACACACGTTTCGGGTCTTTCGGGTCGATAACAACCGTGCTGAAATAGAAAGGACGAGCAGTAACATTAACTGTTGCACTCTGACTTTTCCATGTTTCACCGGCATCCGCAGAAATATATAATCCAGTGGTGGTACTTTCAACTATGGCTATCATTTGTTTCGGATCGCTTGGAGCAAGAGCCAAAGCTATTCTTCCGAAAGGTTTTGGAGGCAATCCATTTTTTATTTCTCGCCATGTTTTTCCACCGTCAGTACTTTTATATAATCCACTGCCTTTTCCACCCGAATCAAAACTATATGGTGTACGTCGGAATTGCCACATCGAAGCAAATAAAACATTCGAATTTGTCGGATCCATCAATATATCCGCACATCCTGTTTTATCATCAATGTAAAATATCTTCTCCCATGTATCACCACCATTTACCGATTTATAAAGCCCCCTATTCTTACTGTTACTCCATAAAGCACCCGGCACAGCCACATAAATAATATCAGGATTCTCCGCATTGATAACAATTTTAGAAATATGTTCCGAACTGTCAAGCCCAATTTTTTTCCAGTTATCACCGCCATCAGTAGTTTTATAAAGTCCGTTGCCATACGATACCGAATTACGCATATTGCTTTCGCCGGTTCCTGCATATACTATGGATGGATTTTTCTGATTGATAGCAATAGCACCTATGGACTGGCAGTACTTATCAAACATAGGCTTGAAGGAAGCACCTGCGTTTGTTGATTTCCATACACCGCCACCGGCAGTGCCAATATACATTGTTTTACCTTCATCATTCACCGCACCTTCAATGGCTGTAATCCGTCCGCTCATTGTGCCGGGACCTAACTGTCTCGCTTCCATTGTTCCAAACATTGCAGCGTTAACTGTTGATTGTGCGTTTACTAAAAATGCTGAAAAGACATAACCTATTACCAATAATTTTTTCATACGGAGATTATTTAAATAACATTAATGATTTAAAAGAATGATTATGAATTTGCCAATTCAATTTTTATTTCGGCAATTGAAATGTAGCATCATCAATTGCAGTATTTACTTCCAAGCTATTAACTTCCAGTTCGCCAAATCCACTTGTAACACTCATTGGATATTGAATACCTTCAGGCAGTTTTTTATAATCACCGAACACGGTAATGTCCTCAACTTCCTGCCCGTTTGCTTTTATTTTTTTCGTCTGTTTAAGAATAAAATAGTTTGCAGCATCCAGATAATAAGTTGTTTCCTGAGCATTTTTATCAGTCATTTTAAATTTAAAACATTCAGTACCATCAAAATCATCTTTGCCCAGATAATCCAATTTCTTGCCGAGTTCTGTATAGGTAATAAAATCATCGTGAATATTTAAATCATTCTGAGCATTTTTTAAATCATCAGCTGTAATAGGTTCCGGCTTTGTTTGTCCGTTGAACGGCATAAAGTTCCACCCTTCAGTATTTGTCACAATTGAATACCCAGTCATTCCCATGAACGCAATATTTTGACGCATTGCTTTTTTGTCGACTTGATAACTAGTAACTTTTATTTTTGCACCCTGTGCTTTTATTGTTCCTTCCAGCTTTATACTTTTAATTTTATTCCAGTTTTCCTTACCACCAACAGCATCAATATGTTTAGTAACAATTTCTTCTGAAGTTTGTGCCATCGCACTTTTTGATGCTACTCCAAGCAGGATTAAACCTACTACTAATTTTAATGTTTTCATATGTAATAATTTAATTATTTGTCAAATGTATGTAATTAGATTAAATACTATTGCTAATATGTCATACTTCTTAATTTTATATTCAAGAGTTTGTTTTCAAAAGATAAACAAATTGGCAAAACCAAATCTTAAAAAAGCCACTAGTTTCAAAGAATACAAAATCTCAATTTTAAAATTTTGGAATGCGATCTAAATTAATAAATTAAAGTTATTGCTCGAATACCATTTATAATCGACTATGTTGTATTAATTGATATTGCGGATT
>CAIRRW010000302.1 GCA_903881065.1 uncultured Bacteroidota bacterium | reverse complement strand
TTGGCTGGCAATTTATCAAACCTGAAAACCATACACCATATTTAATTCCGGAAGGTGTTGCAAAAGAATCATTTTTGGCAACAATGAGTCATGAAATTAGAACCCCTTTAAACGCAATAATTGGAATTACTGATTTAATGAAAGGAAACATTAAAGCTAGAAATGAGGATAACCTTGACATCCTAAGTTTTTCTTCTAAAAATCTTCTTGCCCTAATAACTGATATTCTTGATTTATCGAAAATTGATGCGGGGAAAATTGATATTAGTAAAAACACTTTCAACATAAAAACATTATTTTATGAAATTATCCAAGCATTCAAGCCTTCATGCGAAGAGAAAAATCTAGAATTGCTTTTGAATATCGAAGCTTCTGTTCCTGAACTAATTATTGGAGACGAACTTAGGCTATCACAAATTTTAAATAATTTAATTGGGAATGCAATAAAATTTACACCTAAAGGTTATGTTAAAATAAGTGTCGATGCTTTATTAATTGAAAATGGCAAAATGAAATTTAGTTTTAATATTTCAGATACTGGCATTGGAATAAAAAAAGATAAACTTCAAACAGTTTTTAATGACTTTGAACAAGCAGATGCGAAAATTGTTAGAAAATATGGCGGAACAGGATTGGGCCTTAGTATCACGAAAAAATTAATTGAATTACATGGTGGAAATATTAAGGTAGAAAGTAAACTGAACAAAGGCTCCTCGTTTAAATTTTATTTAGATTACGAAATCACTAAAAACAGACCGAAGCAAGATCAAAAAAACAATAGTTCTAAAATTGAAGAAAATTTATTTATCCAGAATAAAACCGTTTTACTAGTCGAAGACAATTTGGCAAATCAAAAGGTTGCTACATCGTATTTTAATTTATGGGGTCTGAGATATGTTGTTGCTAACAATGGTAAGGAAGCCTTAAATATTTTGAATGAAGAACATATTGACATTGCACTTATTGATTTATTTATGCCTGTTATGGATGGCTTTGAAACTATCAAGAGAATTAGAAAGATTAAATCTTTAAAAAGCCTACCATTAATAGCACTTACAGCTTCAGCTGAGACTACTTTGATGGACAAAGCCCTTTCTCTTGGTGCAGACAAGTGCCTTACAAAACCGTTTAATGCACAGCAATTACAATATACAATCAATGGGTTATTGAACTTTGAAGACCTCAAAAAGAATGGAAAGATTAAACGAATTACTAGTAAAAAAGAAAATCTTAATTTCATTTATATTAATTTAAAAAAAACAGAAGATGCTTCTTTAGGTTCTGTGAAATTTATTAATGAAATGCTTGACATATTCATTAATGAAATTCCAGAATTAATTTCTGAAGCAGATAAATTAATTGAGAAAAAGGAATTTGAACTTTTTTCAAAGGTAATTCATAAAATGAAAAATAATTTACTAATGCTTGGAATGGAAATGTTGCGTGAAGACTTACGTTTTATGGAAGAATTTGCATCCAAAAAGGAACAACTGAATGAAGTAAAGCTTATCTTTGAGCATGTTAAATCAACGTGGGAAAAAGCAAAGCCTGAGATTTTACAGGCCAAAAATATGTATATTAAAGATGATATACCAAAACAACAATTACAATATTGATAATTATCATATATTGCATCTTGTAACTACTATACTTTAACAAATATTATTAAACTAAATTATACACAATGAATACAGCTATTTACGCAATCCGAAAAAATGAAATTACTGAAAGTCCAGTTAATAATGAATTGGATTGTAATAAATGCCAATTAGTCTTAGGCTTTGGCAATAAGGATTTACTTGCCGATTCAAGCCATTTTGGAATGTTAAAGAACAAATTCCCCAATGCTCAAATTGTAACATGTTCTACTGCCGGAGAAATATTTGGTACAGAAGTGTTCGATGACTCAATTTCTGTAATGGCAATGGAATTTATGAAAACAAAAATTTCAGCTGTCTCTGTTTCAATTAATGATTTTAAGGATAGTTTCGATGCTGGTGTTTCATTAATAAAGAAATTTCCAGTAGCTGGGCTTAGATATGTACTTGTAATATCTGATGGTAGTTTTGTGAATGGGAGTGAATTAGTGAGAGGAATAGAAAGCGTTATCAAACATAAATTTCCAGTTACTGGAGGATTGGCAGGTGACGGAACCAATTTCCTATCTACACTTGCCGGTTTAAATGAACCGCCAAAGTCAGCCCAAATAATTGCAGTAGGATTTTACGGTGAAGATTTTATTGTCTCATATGGCTCCATGGGTGGATGGGATGAGTTTGGATTAGAGCGTTTAGTTACCAAATCTACGGCTAATAGGCTTTATGAAATTGAAAATAAAAGTGCCATAGAACTATATAAGTCCTATTTGGGAAAACATGCTGATGCATTACCTGGATCTGCGTTACTTTTCCCTTTGGCCGTTTATATTCCCGGTAATGAAGAACCTTTAGTAAGAACTATTTTATCAATTGATGAAAAGGATAACTGCATGGTTTTTGCCGGCGATGTTCCTGTAGGTTCAAAAGTTCGCTTCATGAAGGCAAATTTTGATCGTATCATTCATGCTGCTTCCACAGCTGCAGAAAATTCATTTAATCCTCATGCTGATAGGAAACCGAATGCTGCAATTTTAATTAGTTGTGTAGGACGAAAAATAATTTTGGATAAACGTGTTGAAGAAGAAGTTGAAGCTGTTGCTCAAGCTTTAGGAAACAAAGTACTTATTTCAGGATTCTATTCCTATGGAGAAATTACTCCAACTACTAAGAATGGTAAATGTGATTTGCAAAACCAAACCATGACAATTACTACTTTTGATGAAAAGTAATTCAAATGGAATATCATAAATTATTACAACGGCAAATCAAAAAGCATTTCACAGATGAAATGCTTAAGGATCCTGAGCTGAACAAATTTATTACAAGCATCAACGATTCTTATAACTCATTTGATCGCGATAAGGAGATTATCGAACACGCATTCACTGTCAGCGAGAATGAATATAGCGAAGTAAATTACAATCTACAAAAAGAGGTAATTCTGAAACGAATATCCATTCAAATGCTCAAGGATGCTCTCAAAAAAATGGATAGTTCCGGCCAATTGAATGTGTCAGAAACTGAAGATGATATTCTATCCATTGTTGAATATCTTAATGTTCAAATTGAACGACAAAAACAGATGGAAGGGCAGTTGATATTGCAGGAAGAGAAGTATAGAAATATTATTGCGAATATGAATCTTGGCTTGTTAGAAGTTGATAATAATGATATAATTCAATTTGTCAACCAAAGTTTCTGTCACATGTCAGGCTATTCATTTGATGAACTTATTGGTCAAAAAGGTTCTTTATTGATGATGTCGGAAAAGGACCGAGAAATAATGAGTTCAAAAGACGAAATTAGAAAAGCAGGAACTTCTGACCTTTATTCATTACAGATAAAAAATAAAAGTGGAGAACCTCGTTGGTGGGTAATTAGTGGCGCACCAAGATTTAATGATAGTGGAGAATTAGTTGGATCTGTTGGTGTTCATCTTGATATTACTGAGCAGAAAAATCTTGAACATGAATTAAAAATTGCCAAACAAAAAGCCGAAGAATCTTCCAAAGCAAAAGAGTCTTTTCTTGCAACTATGAGTCACGAAATCAGAACACCTTTAAATGCAATTGTTGGAATTACTGATTTAATGAGGATGAATCTTAAATCTAGAAATAATGAGAATCTCGAAATCCTAAGTTTTTCGTCTAAAAATTTACTTGCTTTAATCACAGACATCCTCGATCTCTCAAAAATTGAGGCAGGTAAAATTGACTTGTGTGCTAACCCTATTGATATAAAACTTTTAATAAAAGGAACTTTACAAACTTTTAAACCTGCCTGCGAAGAAAAAAGTGTTGAACTGATTGTCGATATAGATTCTTCTGTACCCGACACTGTAACTGGCGATGAATTACGGCTTTCTCAAATATTAAATAATCTGATTAGTAATGCCATTAAATTTACTCCTAAAGGATTTGTAAAAGTTGTTGTAAGATCATATCCTATTGAAAACGAAAAAAACAGATTTGATTTTAAAATAATTGATAGCGGAATTGGAATCAAAAAAGATAAGCTTAAGAGTGTTTTCAATGATTTTGAGCAAGCTGACTCTGAAATTGTCAGACATTATGGAGGCACAGGATTAGGACTTAGTATCACCAAAAAATTAGTAGAACTGCATGGTGGAACTATTTCTATTGAAAGTAAATTTAATGTTGGGACTACCTTTTCCTTTTTTATTGATTATGCTGTTCCGAAAGGAAAAATTAAATCAATAAATATA
>CAIRRW010000301.1 GCA_903881065.1 uncultured Bacteroidota bacterium | reverse complement strand
CTTATTCAACGGTGTAAGTTTTCGTCTCAAACCTCATAAAATTTTATAAAGAACTCCAAACTTATTTCTGCGCCTGATTGAAGCAGAAATCCTTTTTTATTTTCCTTCAAAATAAAAAAGATTGCAGCGGAAAGCAGGAAACAATTTATTTTGTAATCAGAAAGTATATTCGCCCAAATGAATAATCAACTGACGAATAATAAATAGGATTCTTATTCGTTTATAGTAAATGCGTATTTTTAACCAATGTCTTTCCGTATAAAATGTTTGTTTGCTTTAATTGTTATTGTTGGTTTTAGTAAACCGGCATATGTAAACGCACAAATATTTGACGATACGCTTAAAAATAATACCGCATTTGTGTTCGATAGTCTGGCACGAATTAGTCTGCCGTTTAAAACTCCCCCTTCAAAACTTGTAAGGATTGCAGGAGATACTACCAGAAAGAAAAACGTTTTACTACTGCGTCAGGACTGTTCGTTGCTTATTTATTCGATAAAGGATGAAGCATTGCTCAAAAAGATAGAATATAAAAAAGTATTCAAATCGAAAGCCGAACGGAATAAAGAATTGCAGAATGTATTGTTGACATGTTATGATAATGCCTATTTACTTGCTTCTTACGATAGTTTAATAAATGACACTACGTTGTTAAAAGCCTATTTGAATTTCGATGTTCAATATAAATGGGCGCATTTGCGCAAAGGAAATGTGGATGAAGGGGTGCTGAGTATAATTGGGTTTCGCGAAAAGCTATACAGCAACAAGCCGCTTTATTATAAGAACGTGAAAAAGGCGGAAGAGAAACTTATCACGTATTATGAGAATAATGGTTATCCGTTTGCTTCGGTAAAGCTCGACAGTATTGTAATTGAAGAAGGAAAGATTTCGGCACAGCTTCATCTGGAGAAGAATGTATTGGAGAAAATAGACAGTGTGGTGATAAAAGGAAATGCGAAAATCAGTTCGGTATATATGTATAATTATCTGGGTATAAAGCCGGGCAGTTTATATAACGAAGGACAATTGAAAAAAGTAAATACACGCTTGGCGGAACTTCCGTTTATACGTTCTACAAAACCTGCAAATGTTATTTTCAATGATAAATCCAACAAGCTTATATTGAATCTGGAGAAGAAACGTGCCAGTCAGTTTGATGGAATAATAGGAGTGCTGCCCGATAATAAAACGGGGAAAGTATTGTTTACAGGCGATGTTGCGCTTAAACTTCAGAATGGGCTGGGCAGAGGCGAACTGATTGATATGAACTGGCAACGCCTGCAAACTCAAACACAGGATTTGAAACTGCGGTTGATTTATCCTTTCCTGTTCCACACTCCTTTTGGCGTTGATTATACTTTTAAATTGTATAAGAAGGACACCACGTTTTTAGAATTGGATCAGAACATTGGTGTGCAATATATGTTGATTGGCGGTAATTATATAAAAGTGTTTTATGATAACAAAACATCCACATTGCTTTCTACAAGTCAGTATCAGTATGCAAGTACACTGCCTCCTAATGCTGATGTATCCACAAATATGTATGGAGCAGGAGTGAAGTATGAAAAATTGGATTACCGCTTAAATCCTCGAAAAGGCTATTCAATACTGATGAATGTGAGTGTTGGTACAAAATTTATAAAGAAGAATGCGAAACTTAACGATTCATTATACAGAGATATTAAGGATTTTAAATCAACTGTATATAATGGGGATTTTCAGGGAAGTGTGTTTCTGCCAGTAGCCACCCGAAGTACTGTGAGGATAGGAGGACAGGCAGCTTATCTTTATGGAAAAGATATTTTTCAGAATGAATTGTTTCGTATAGGTGGATTAAAATCATTACGTGGTTTTGATGAAGAATCTATCTATGCTTCATCCTACGCGATTTTATCTGTTGAATATCGTTATATTTTAGAACAAAATTCATACCTCTATCTGTTCGGCGATCAGGCATATTATGAGAACAATACGGTAGCACTTCCATTGGTAGGTCATGATAAACCGTATGGTTTTGGTGTAGGAATAAGTTTTCAAACTAAAGCAGGAATATTTTCTATAAGCTATGCATTAGGTAGCCAGCAAGGTAATCCAATAGAAGTGAAAAGTGGAAAAATACATTTTGGTATTGTGAATTATTTTTAAATGGTGAACAAACGAATTAGAAGTAATGACAAGCAAATTAATTGCTAATTTTACATTCGTTTTAATAAAGCCTTATTGCAGGTTTATTTATTAAATCTAATTAAAGCAGGCAATCGAACAGGAATGAAAAGAATATTTTTATATACACTCATCTTATTAGTAATTGTTTCTTGCGGAACGTCTCATAAATCGAATCGGAAACCACCGGCAATCACATTCAAGAAAGAAACGAGTACTATCCATCCTAAATTTGTTGTATTTAATAGTAATGATACCATTTCCGAATTGCATTTTAAAATAGCGAGTAAAGAGTTGTTGTACACACGTCCTGACGGGATTAACTTTTCATCAAATGTTATCATTTCTTATCGTTTATTGTCTTCCTATGATTCAAAAGAAATCCTGGATACTGCGTCTGTACGCCTTGTGGATGAGAATAATAATAGTGCCAATAAGTATCTGGTTGGAAAAATTGATGTTCGTGCAAAAGCTCATCGTAATTACATTCTACGTATTACAGTAACTGATTTGAATAAGAATACAAGTGTGTCAACGGTAACTACTATTGAAAAGGATAATGATTTGAACAGGCAGAACTTTATGGTTAAGTTGAAATCTTCTGATGCTCCTTTGTTTTGCAACTATTCAAAAACAGGAGAGGAATTGGTTATTAAATACAAAGCGAAAATAGCAGTAAATGTGTATGTTAATTATTATAACAGAAACTTTCCATTGGCTGCACCTCCCTTCGCAACAGGAGATCCTGAGCCATTTAAATATAAATCCGACAGCACATTTGTTCTTCAGTTATCATCTGATGGAAGTTTGAATTTTACTGCTGCAAAAAAAGGATTTTATCATTTCCAACTCGATACGTCCAAGCGTGATGGGTTAACACTTTTTAATTTCTCGGATTATTTTCCTGAAGTAAAAAAAACTGAGGATATGATTCCTCCTTTACGGTTTATTACTACAAAACAGGAGTATGATGAAATGAGTTTAAGTGCAAATAAGAAAGTTTCAATGGAAAAGTTTTGGGTTAACTGTTCCGGGAATCAGGATAGAGCACGGGAAGTAATCAAGAAATTTTACAGCAGGATGCAAGACGCCAACAATTATTTTACTTCATACCTTGAAGGATGGAAAACAGACAGAGGTATGATATTCTTAATTTATGGTGCTCCAAATACTATTTACCGAACTGCAAATACTGAGATTTGGACGTATGGGGAAGATAATAATATCAACTCATTGCAATATTCATTTACCAAAGTTGCCAATCCATTTACTGATAACGATTATGTGTTAGAGCGATCGGCAGTTTACAAACAATCCTGGTACAACTCAGTGGATATTTGGCGTCAGGGAAAAATATATTTACAGGATTAAAAGTCATTAATATACTATGCAAACAAAAGAACAAAAACGAGAAGAAGAAAATTTATTATTCGGATTAAGACCAATAATAGAAGCAATAAAAGCAGGGAAGGAAATTGACAGGTTGTTTGTACAAACAGGCTTGAAAAATGAATTGTACAGCGAGTTGATGGGATTGTTAAAATCGCACGAAATTCCATTTCAATATGTGCCCCTTGAAAAATTAAATAGAATCACAAACAAGAATCATCAGGGAGTAGTAGGTTATCTTTCATCTATTACTTATCATAAAATCAAGAAACTATTACCGCTTATTTTTGAAAAAGGAAAGATTCCTTTAATACTTATTCTTGATAGAATTACTGATGTACGAAACTTTGGTGCAATTGCCCGTACGGCCGAATGCTCTGGAGTGGATGCTATTATTATTCCAAAGAAAGGCAGCGCACAGATAAATGCAGATGCTATAAAAACATCAGCTGGGGCTTTGCATAAAATTCCTGTTTGCAGGGAAGTGGACTTAAAAGTAGTGATTGAATATTTGCGTGAAAGTGGTCTGCAGGTTATTTCCTGTACTGAAAAAACTACCGAATTGTATTCTCAGCAGGATTATACACTGCCTGTAGCAATAATATTAGGCTCTGAAGAAGATGGTGTTTCCTCTGAGTATTTGAATCTTTCTGATACTCATGCAAAAATTCCTTTGATGGGAAGTATTGGTTCGTTGAACGTTTCTGTGGCTGCAGGAGTAATTTTATATGAAGCTGTTCGTCAAAGAATAGCAAATTAGAATGGGTTTCTTTGAAAGAAAATACCTCCCTTATATATTTCTTTTTTTTATTGTTTTTATTTCCCGACTTCCTTTTTTATCAGCAGGATATGGTATTGAGGAAGATTCATGGGGGATTGCATTAGCTGCATTTCATACACATTTCTCTGGAATCTACGAACCGTCTCGCTTACCG
>CAIRRW010000300.1 GCA_903881065.1 uncultured Bacteroidota bacterium | reverse complement strand
GTTAGGTTATAAGTATGATGTAAACGTAAGTAAGATTAACGGCAAGTTTCAGTTTACGCTATACCGGAGTGCGATTAACGGTACGTTTAACAATAATACATTCGGGATAACGCGTGAAACAAATTACAATACCAATGGATTATTTTTGGCTTATAATCAATTTAAACCTTACGGTAAATTTTTAAACTCGAATGAAAACCTAAGCATTGAAGAGAACGATAATTTTAAAACCAATAGAATAAACAGTGTTACTATCACTGCATTTTATAATGCTACATTAAAATCATATTATAATTATTACCTCGGATGTACGCTTGAGCCATGGGAAAGGGTCGACTATTATGAAGCCAGAACACCGGGAAGAATATTTATAAGAGCACCGCATTATTATGCAATAGGAGGATTGAATACGGATGCAAGAAAGAAATTCAATGTTTCATTTTCTGGTTATTTAGGCACTACTGACTTGGTAACACCTACCATAGGATTCGATCGGTTTTATGGTTTCGGCATCACACCACGTATAAGAGTAAATGATAAACTTTCTTTCGAGTTATCATCAAACCTGTCAAAAGATAATGGTGATAGAGGGTATGTGGATGTGGATGAATATGGAACTATTATATTTGGAAGAAGATATTTAACAGACTGGACAAACAGTTTGCTGATAAAATATTTATTCCGAAACAATTTGTCGCTCAGCTTGCGTGGCCGTCATTACTGGTCGAGAGGAGAGTATAAAAGTTTTTATGATTTAACACAGGAAGGATATTTAATAGATGACATAAGTTATACTGCTAATCACGATTTTAATTTTAATGCCTTCAATATAGATATGTTGTTTCAATGGCAATTTGCACCAGGTAGTTCTGTTAATCTGGTTTGGAAAAATTCAATTTATAATCAAGGCGATCAATTAATAAATAGTTATTCTGATAATCTGAGAAACACTATTCAATCAAAACAGTTGAATACAATTTCATTAAAAATATTGTACTATTTTGATTATCTCTACATGGTAAAAAAACATACTGATTAACAGGTTTTGTTTCGTCATAAATAGGTTTCTAAATCAACTCCTGATTTTAATATTTCAAATTATAGACTGTTTGACCTGTAAAAGAACAATTAATGGAATCGATATGATGAGTAGTAATATTATTTTTTGTGGCATCCCAATTGAGATAAACTTTAAGAGGGAAACAATCCATTAGTCGCACATCCACTCCGTAATTATAATCGCCATGTGCGGTAAAAGATGTTTGTGTATTATGAATTCCGTTGTCAGTAACCACACAATATAAACTATCGGTGGGCGAATTGTAGGGGTTCACATCTTTGTAATTAATTGCCAACGTACTTGTTTCAGTAAGTTTTGGACTGTAATCAATATTATCGCCTCTTTTAATATGATCGAGATAGATATAATTTGTGTATTCTAAGGTTGAATTATCAACCTGTGCCAGTGCACTCACATTATATTCTTTACCTTTTTCAGCATAAAACTTTATTTTAAAATTACCATCATCATCAGTTAAAATTTGTTTAATAACTGCATTTAATACCGAAGGATGGTAATTATCTTTATTAAGTGAAACCATACATTTCAATCCTTTGCCGGTGCAGTTGTCGGTTATTTGTCCAGAGATGGTAGTGTTCTGAGGAAATACATCTTCTCGATGACAGGATATTATTGATATGTATATCAACAGAATAAATACAGTTATTGATTTTTTCATTTGTAAATTTAATCCCTTCAGGTTCAATCTTCATTTCCTCCTACAAATCTACCTTATTTTACTCATATATATAAGGAGTAGTTAAAACTTGCCATTTGCCTTTAGGAAAATGCCTTCTTAAATCGCCAAACATACATCTTCATTTTACAACCATACAACTTCATTTTGAAACCATAGAGTTTCATTTTCAACTAGTGTAGTTCTCATCGCAACTAGAGTAGTTCTTTATTCAACTAGTCTAGTTGGTGCGTCAACTAGTCTAGTTCTTTTTGAAACCATACATCTTCTTTATCAACTAGCATAGTTCCATGTCCAACTAGGTTAGTTCTCTCGTCAACTAGTCTAGTTGAAAACGAAGAAGTACGAATAGAAAATGAAGATGTATGTTTTGCTATTTAAAGAGGCAATTTGCTTCGAGAACTTGTATGATTTCAAAATGAAACTGTATTGTTTAATTTCGAAAGTGTATATTTTCATTTGCCAACTATAGTTTTTGAAATTGAAACATACCATTTGCAAAATGAAGAGGTATATTTTGAAAATGAATTTGGCAATTAAACAATACTATTTATACTTTTTGGAGCAAAAAGAGGGGTTTTCGGGCAAATAAAAGGGATGATGAAAATTAATTATGACGCTTAATAAGTAAATGATGTAAGTTTTAAAAATAATTATGCAACAATCAACTTGATGTGAAGCCTGACTTTTGTGCTGTGAAATAATTCACAGAACTAATAAACAAAATTACATGGGCAAAAAGCGACCCACTTGCTATGGCATCAATTGCCGACAACGCGGTTACAAAAATGACAGGGAACGCAGATGTGCCCCTTCCTCCGGTTTCACTGGATGACTTGAAGAAAGCTAGTGATTTGGTAAAAACTACTTTTCCTACCAGGCTTGGTGATGACGACCAGCGGATTGCGGCATCAAATGCTGTGAACGATTTGGATGCAATACTTCACCAAGAAGTGGTGTATGTGGACGGACAGGCAAAAGGTTCACAAAAAATAATTAATGGCTGCGGTTTCGAGGCTACATCAGACACAAGAACAAAAGCAACTATAACGGACCAAATTAAATCAATTAAATTAACTCCTAAAGTTGGAGGAAGTGTGAAGATGTTGACAGAAACTCCAATAGGAGCTACAGGTTTATTTTATGTTGTATTTACCAACGGGGTATTCCCATTAACGTTGGTAGAAAACATACTTATCATTCCTGAAGGAGCTACGGGTGTGAGAGTAGTACCTCGCGGAAAAGCAAAAATGACGTTGAAAGGGTTTTCTGCATTTCCTTCAGTCACTATTGTTGGATATGCTACTAACGCTGCCGGAATAAGCGCTCCGAGCAACCCGTTTACTACTCAAATATTGAAATAACCACATAAAGTAGAGGGTAAAAACAAAAAAGTCCTGCATTAATTTGCAGGACTTTTTTTGTGGAAATAATAAGAGATTAATATTTTTGATTGTAGAGATTGATGGCTTCTCTGTTAAATCTATTTTTAGTGCGAAGTGCAATGCCCGACATAACAGGGAAAGAAATGGTAGCATTTGCAAAAAAACAAAGTAGCTAACAAGTAACTATTTTCAGTAACCGTTTGACTTTTTGATGGAGGAACTCTCTTCCCATTAATTTGTGCTGAATTGATTTCATCCCCATATCCAATTGATACTCCTAGAAATCCAACAGCCACGATTGCACTTGGTATTGCACCAAAGCATAAATATTGTCTTCGCTTTGCTTTCATTGATTTATCAGCAAGTGTCATAATTTCTTTATCATTAGTATTCATTAATACGAAATAGAATTCATCGTTTCGAATAGGCATACCCTCATAAATAAAATGAGCGTTATATAAATAGAGTTTGTTTTTGTCGAATACCATTTGTGGCGGCTTTGGCGGCAATGGGCGAGGCGTTCGGGTTTTATGCGCCTGTTTTTCCACACTAGGTACTTCTTTCAAACCATTTGAATATACCAGTCTTTTAATTTCCGATTTATTAATAGTTATAATAATATTATCTGATAAATTATAACGTTTGTATTTAATTTCGGTAGGTGTAAGTTCTACTATTTTAGCAATAATAACAATACCACTCTTTTTAATAATAGTATCCTGCGCCAATAAACAATGAGAAAATAAAAGGGAAAGAAGTAGTATTAAAAATGAATGTTTCATTTATTAATATTTTGATTGTAGAGGTTGATAGTGTTTTATAACTATCAACCAACAATGTTTTAAGTGACCTCGAGAGGATTCGAACCTCCAACCTGCAGAACCGGAATCTGCCATTCTATCCAGTTGAACTACGAAGCCATATAACAGCCGCAAATATAGTGTTTTTAGCATTAGGAGAGAGTTATAAATGTCTTCAACTATCAAATCCATCAACTGAACTACCAAACCTAATATCTAATTATTACCTTTACGCAATAATCGTGGTTTAGCCACGTTAAATAGTTAGTATCATTACAGATAAAATGAAAAAGACTTTATTAATTCTAATATCAATCATCGCCGTTCAACAGATAGTTGCACAGAGTATTCCTATATTCAAATGGCAGGATCATTTATCGTATAAAAGCGGAGTATCAGTAGCCGAAGGGAGTGGCAAGGTATATTGCGCTACCAAAAGTGGAATATTTATGTTCAACAATGGCGACAATTCTATGGAACGATTATCTAAAATAAATGGATTGTCGGATGTGCAGGCAGTGGTGCTCAATTGTAATCATTATAATAATAAAGTGTTGATAGCCTATGCCAATGCTAATATAGATATCATTAATGGCACTACTATTACTAACCTGCCTGATATTAAAAATAAAAACATAGTAGGTAATAAAGCAATCAACAATATTTATTTTATCAATCAGTTCGCTTATCTGGCATGTGGTTTCGGCATTGTGGTGGTGGATATGAACAGGATGGAAATACACGATACGTATTATATAGGACCTGGCGGAAATGCAATAAACGTAAGGGATATTACTTCGGATGCAAATTACTTTTATGCTGCTACTGATGGCGGTGTTTACAGAGCTTCAGTTACTGCACCTACTTTGGCTGATAACAGTGCCTGGAGTTTGATAACAGGTGTTGTAAATAATGTGTATAGCGGCAATCCCAATGGTAAATACAATGCAATAACTGTATTCAATGGCAAAGTGTTTGCAAACTTTTCAAGATTTTTATACAGCATACCGGGGTCAGATTATAGTGGGCAGGATACTATAAAATCATACGATGGAACAAAATGGAAAATAGATTCGCTGGTACCTCTTGCTCCATATACTATTAGAGTTTTACGGACAGTAAATGGGAGTTTAATTGTTGCCGACCAATATTCAATAAATATAAGAAACAGTAATTTGCAGGGAGGATTTTATTTAGGCGGTACCGATTGTTTTAATGATGCACTAAGTCCGGAATCAGTAACTGTTGATAATTATGGAGGAGTGTGGTATGCTGATGATAAGTATGGTTTGGCATCGTGGAAACCGGGTATAGGTTGCGAACATCGTTATCCGAATGGTCCTGCCAATGAATTTGTAACCGCAATGGCAATGGCTGGTGGTAACCTGATGGCAGTACCTGGAGGGGTTTCTAACAGCTGGTCGAATTTATATATCAATGATGGGATATTTGATTACAGTAATACTAACTGGACAAATATTAAAGGTTCATATCCATCGGTAGTTAATTTGGATACGCTGTATGATTTTATGAATGTATTAATAGATAGCAATGATACTAAGCATGCCTATGTGGCATCGTGGGGTGGCGGAGTAATTGAATTATATAATGGCATACCTGTTAAACATTGGGATGCCAACACATCACATGGTGGTTTAAATGGTATTTATTCTAATGGGTCAGGGCCAGTATTAACTGATGGTTTGGCTTTGGATGCAGGCAGTAACTTATGGGTAGGCAGCACATCTGTACGTAAAGCATTATCGCGCAAAAGCCTCACAGGTACCTGGACAACCATTGACTTTACTTCAATATTCGGTGGTAATGGTGCTACAATGGGGCAAATGATTATTGATCAGAACGACCAGAAATGGATTGTATTGTCGCGTGGAGGCGGACTAATGGTGTATGCCGGCAATACCACCGCTGCTGCTAATGTTGCTACCAACACAAAAGTGATGACAACAGCCACCGGACATGGTAAGTTGCCAAGTACCGGAGTATATTGTGTGGCAGAAGATAAAACCGGAGAGATATGGGTAGGAACGGATAAAGGAATAGCAGTATTTTATTCTCCGGAAAATGTTTTTGTTTCCGGTCAGAATTATGATGCACAACAGATATTATTGCAGCAGGATGGCAACGTACAAATATTATTACTTACCGAAACAGTTCAGGCAATAGCTGTGGATGATGCTAATCGTAAATGGATAGGAACAGCCAATTCAGGTGTATTCCTTATGTCAGCCGATGGAACGCAACAGATATATCATTTTGATGTTAGTAACAGTCCGATGTTCAGCAATAATGTTACCAGTATCGCCATCGATCATAAAACAGGTGAAGTATATTTTGGAACAGGAAAAGGAATCATTGAATTCAGAGGTTCATCCACAGCCGGTAATCAGGATTATAGCGGCATATATGCATTCCCCAATCCTGTAAAGCCTAATTATGATGGACCTATTGCTATTACCGGTTTGGTAGGAAGTTCAATAGTTAAAATTACTGATGTGGTTGGAAACCTTGTATTTCAAACAACTTCGGAAGGAGGGCAGGCACTTTGGTATGGAAAAAATTTCAAAGGTGAAAAGGTGAGCACTGGTGTATATATGGTGTTCTGTGCCAGTCAGGATGGATCGCAGAAGGCAGTAACCAAAATAGTTTTTATCAATTAAAAGAAAATAGTTCTTTTATAAAGGCTAGCTGATAATGCTTCATAAAACAAGTGGAATAATACTGCATACCACTAAGTATTCCGAATCGCAATTAATAGCAAAAATTTATACGCAGCAATTCGGTTTGCAATCCTATATTATAAGTGGTGTACACAGTAAGAAATCCAAAACAAAAGCTACACTCTTTCAGCCTTTATCAATAGTAGATTTAGAAGTTACTCATTCAGCAAAAGGCGGACTCGAAAGGATATCTGAAATCAATAACGCACATCCATATGCTTCCATTCCATACAATATAAATAAGAGTTCGATAGTATTATTTCTGAATGAAATACTTTATAAGTCAATAAACGAAGCCCATCCTGACGATGACTTGTTTGAATTTGTAAAAAACTCTTTATTAATACTGGATGTTAAAACAGAAAGCTGTTCTAACTTCCATGTCTTTTTTATGTTGCAGTTGAGCCGCTTTCTTGGCTTTTATCCGCAGGGTAATTTCTCCAGTCAAAATTCATATTTTGATTTAAAGGAAGGAAGTTTCATCGCTACAATTCCTATTCATCCGCATTATATAGATAATCACCAAAGCGAATTGCTAAACAGTTTTATTAATGATGCCTATAGTACAATCCATCTAATAAGGCTCGACAATACTCAGCGCAAACATTTATTACAATCGCTGATACTCTATTATCAGTTTCATATTTCATCATTCAAAGAAATAAAATCATTATCGGTTTTGGAAGAAGTAATAGCATAAATTTGTTATTAGGGGAAATTTAGTCTACTTTTGTTTGTATATAAACCTTATAAAACAAAATAACATGAAAAAACTCTACACATTAATTTTACTCTCAATTTGTACTTTAGTAAGTATAAATGCAATTGCATTAACACATTATGTTTCAATCGGTACTAATGGTACTGCTAACGGAAATTACTTTTCCATTTCCACTTTTACTGCTAATATTGGCGATGTTGTAACCTGGACATTAGTTGACGGTGTTCATGATGTTACAAGTACTACAATTCCATCAGCAGCTGCAACTTTCAGTTCAGGATCAATGATTACTATTGGGCAACAATATTCTTACACTATTACTGCGGCAGGTACTTATAATTATAAATCTTCATTGGATGCAGGCATGACAGCTAGTTTCACAGTGGGAGGTATGGGGATTACAAACCCAACAGAAAGCTTAAATACAAGCGC
>CAIRRW010000299.1 GCA_903881065.1 uncultured Bacteroidota bacterium | reverse complement strand
TCTATGAGAGAAAAAATTGAGTGTGGAAAATGTACAAGTATTAATTGCTTTGTAAAAAAATATTGTTCGGGTGTTCCATTAACAAAAATCTCTTCGTCGAAGAATCAAGACTTTTACAAAAAAGGAGACCATATCTTTAGAGAAGGAAATACTATGTTGGGAATTCATTTTATTCAGAATGGAGGAGTGAAAATAGTAACTCCGAATTTACATGGCAGAGAACAAGTTGTAAGGTTAGCTTCCGACGGAAATATATTAGGACATAGGGTTTTGGGGAACGATAAATACTATTTTAATGCCATCGCATTGATGGATACCAATGTTTGCTTTATTGAAACCGCCATATTTAAAGATACCTGTATGACAAGTCCTGACTTTGCATATGGACTAATCCTTTTTTATGCGTTAGAATTAAGAAGAACAGAACTACGTGTGAAATACCAATCACAAATGAATATTCGTGAAAAGGTGGCGGAAGCATTTGTTTATCTGCACGAAATATTCGGGACTGATGCAAAAACTAAGATGTTGAATGTTGAATTGAGCAGACAGGAAATTGCTGACACTGCAGGTACTACACCCGAACAAGTTTCCAGACAGTTAAGTGATTTTGAAGAAGAGAAATTAATCTTGAGAAAGAAAAGAGAAATTCAAATTCTTAACTTAGGTGGCTTGCAAAGTATTGTTCGCAATTACAAAATCGAATAAACATTTCAGTTTCAATTCCTATATTCTATATTCTAAAACCCCTCCATGAAATTAGGCAGTTTAATACCCGACTTCAAATTTAAACTGCTACTATTAGTATTTATTGCTATTGCTTTAAATGCAAATACCTTGTTTAATGAGTATGTATTGGATGACGCCATAGTAATTACGGATAATGAATTTGTAGCAAAAGGTATACATGGCATTCCGGATATATTAAGCCAAAGTTATTTTAAAGGATATAAGAAACTGGAGAATCTTGAGTTCTCCGGAGGACGTTATCGCCCAGTTGCTTTAGTTGTTTTTGCTTTGGAACATCAGTTCTTTGGGGCCAATCCAATGATTAGTCATTTGATTAATGTTTTTTTATTTGCATTATTAATTGGACTGCTTTATTATTTATTGCAGAAGCATATATTTAAGGAACAGAATAATTATTTAGCATTTGTTACCTGCCTCCTTTTTGCAGCGCATCCTATACATACAGAAGTAATAGCAAACGTAAAAGGGCGCGATGAGATACTTACATTTATACTAACTGTTGTTTCATTAATTTCGATAATCAACTACATTAATACTAATAAAATCTGGTTACTTATTGCCGGTTATATTTCCTTTTTTCTAGCATTACTTACTCGCGAAAGCGCTGTAACATTCGTAGCGGTTGTTCCACTTGTATTGTATTACTTCTGCAATCAATCCATAAATAAATCAGTACTGTATTCAATTCCATTAATTATTATAACTATCGGTTATCTTCTTTTAAGGTTCAGCATTGTAGGAGTTTCTCCGGCTCCGATAAGTGATATTACCAATGCTCCGTTTTTATATGCAACAGCTTCCGAAGCCTTTGCTACAAAGGTTTTTGTACTAACAAAATATTTATGGCTACCCATATTTCCACATCCTTTAATCTTTGAATACGGATATAATCAAATACCTTATGTTTCCATAAAGTCGATTTCGTTTATTCTATCTTCAATGCTGTTCATAGGTTTGATAGTATATGCAGCGTTCACTTTCAAGAAGAAATCTTTGTTCTCTTTCAGCATTTTATATTTCTGCATCACTTTATTTTTGGTAAGTAATCTTATTGTTGACATTGGAACACCACTTTCCGAAAGGCTTTTGTTTCAACCTTCGTTAGCGTTTTGTATTGTGGTAGCTGCATTATTATTAAAAGCAAAAGAGAGGTTCGGTATGTATTCTGATGGCATACTACTACTCATTATTATTTTGTTTTCGATTAAAACATATTCACGGAATGCCAACTGGAAAGACTATGAAACATTAGTATTGACTGATGTTAATACTGCTCCAAACAGTGTTCGTATCAATCAGTTTGCTATGAATATCTATTTAACAAAATCAAATGAAACACACGATACCTTATCAAGAAATATAAATTTAAGAAAAGGAATATATTACGGTGAAAAGATGCTACAGATATGTCCGAAAGTTCCTGATATATATTTCAATTTGGGAT
>CAIRRW010000298.1 GCA_903881065.1 uncultured Bacteroidota bacterium | reverse complement strand
GTTTAAGAGTATGGAGTACTATAATTCAATAGAACTTTACAAAAAAGCATATGAAAAAGCCAAAAATAAAGGGGACAAGGCGAGAATAATTTTTATGACCGCTGAGTGTTATCGTTTAATTGGTGATAACAAACAAGCTGAACAGTGGTATACAAAGGCTATTAAGGCAAATTATACTGATTCTAAAGCGATTTATTATTTAGCAAATGCCAAAAAAGCTCAAGAAAAATACAATGAGGCATTAATTGAATACAAAAACTATCAGAAAGCTAATCCTTCTGATAAAAGAGGAGATGACGGTGCCAAATCATGTGAATTAGCACAACAATGGAAAGATCATCCTACTCGTTATCATGTTGAAAATATGGTGCAGATTAATGGTAAAGATCCTGACTTTGCTCCATGCTATGCTGATAAAAAATACAATAAATTATATTTTACATCAATGCGTCCTGGTGTTGTTGGAAGTTCGGAAGACCCAACAATCGGAGAAAATTATAGTGATATTTTTGAAACCTCGATGGACAAAAACGGAAAATGGAGTACTCCAGTTTCTATGTCGGGCGGTGTAAATACAAAGGATAATGAAGGAAATTGTTCTGTATCAAAAAAAGGAGATAAGATATTTTTCTCCAGATGTATTACTGAGTCTAAAAAAGTAACGTATAATAAAATATACAGTGCTGTTAAAAAGGGAAACTCTTGGGGAGATGGTGAAGTATTGCCTTTTTGTAACAATGATTCATTAAAGTATGCAGCTCCATGTATTTCACCTGATGGTAATACATTGTTTTTCTGTTCAAACATGCCTGGAGGGCAAGGAGGAAACGATATTTGGATGTCGAAATTTGATAAAAAGAATAACAAATGGGGAGACCCAACCAATTTAGGTCCCGAAATTAATACTCCTGGAGAAGAAGTTTGGCCATTTATTCATGATGATGGAACATTATATTTTTCTTCTGACGGCCACTTAGGTATGGGAGGCTTGGATATTTTTAAAGCGGAGAAAAAAGGAGAAGACAAATGGGGGAATGTTACAAATTTGAAGTTCCCTATTAATTCTGCAGCTGATGATTTTGGAATTATTTTCGAAGGTAAAAAAGAAAGAGGATATCTTTCTTCAAATCGTGAAGGAACAAAAGGAAAAGATGATATCTGGCAATTTACTTTACCTCCATTATTTTTTGTTATAGAAGGTGTTGTAACTGACTGTAAGTTTAAAGAAGTAGTTCCAGGTGTTACAATTAAATTAGTAGGTTCAGATGGATCTTCGGTAGAAACAAAAACTGATGCAACAGGATACTATAGATTTGCTGAAAATGGTCAGGATAGGTTTGTTAACCCAGGCACATCTTACGTAATTTCTACTTCAGTAGGTACAGATATCAAAACTCAATTAGCTCCATTAGGATTTTTAAATAGTTCTGATAAAGCAAAAGAAACTACAGTAGGTGTGGAAGAAGCAAAAACATTTAAACATGATTTTTGCCTTACTCCAATTGAAAAAGAAATCCGTTTCCCTGATGTATTATATGATTTAGGTAAATACGACTTAAGAGATGCATCAAAAGATTCATTGGATTTCTTGTATCAAACATTAGTTGATAACCCAACATTAGTTATCGAATTAAGTTCTCATACAGATTATAGAGATCATAAAATAAATCAAACATTATCTGAAAATCGTGCAAAGGCATGTGTTGACTATTTAGTGTCAAAAGGAATACCTGCAGAACGTATGGTGCCAAAAGGATACGCTGAAAGCCGTCCAGTTGTTATTAGCGATTCAACTAAAAAGGTTCCAAGTGGTAAGCAAGTACCTGTAGGAACTATTCTTACTCCGAAATGGATTGATACAAACTATCCTGAGAAGAAAAATAAAGAGGACTATGAATATGTGATGCAATTGAATAGACGTACTGTATTCTCCGTATTACGTAAAGATTATGTAAATCCTAATACTCCGAAAGATGAGCCTAAGAAAGAAAAGAAAGAAGAAGACGAGGAATAATAATTAGTTAGTTGAGAATAATAATACATCCCGTCCTGATAGCAATTGGGACGGGATGTTTTCTTTTAATATATGAGTTCGGAAAATAAATATAATTTAAGAGGTGTTTCGGCATCTAAAGAGGATGTTCATAATGCAATTTCTAAAATAGATAAAGGATTATTTCCTCAGGCTTTTTGCAAAATTGTTCCTGATTATTTAAGTGGAGATAAAGATTATTGCATCGTAATGCATGCTGACGGAGCAGGCACTAAGTCGTCCTTAGCTTATAGTTATTGGAAAGAAACTGGAGATATTTCTGTTTGGAAAGGTATTGCACAAGATGCCATTGTGATGAATACAGATGACTTATTATGTGTAGGTGCACTTGATAATATATTATTGTCATCAACTATCGGAAGAAATAAAAATAAAATTCCAGGAGAAGTTATATCTGAAATAATAAATGGTACGGAAAATTTATTGCAGAAGATGCGCGAGTATGGAGTAGGTATTTATTCTACAGGAGGAGAAACAGCTGATGTTGGAGATTTAGTTCGAACAATAATTGTTGATTCTACAGTTGTATGCAGAATGAAGCGAAGTGATGTAATTAATAATGCAAATATTCAGAAAGGAGACGTAATAGTTGGATTAGCTTCTTATGGGCAATCAACTTATGAAACGGAATACAATGGAGGTATTGGAAGTAATGGTTTAACTTCAGCGCGGCACGATATATTTGAGAAATCCTTGGCAGCTAAATACCCGGAAAGTTTTGATTCTGCTGTTCCTGATTCACTAGTTTATTCGGGTAAAATAAAACTTTTAGACAAAATTATTATTGATAACGAATTAAAGACATCTGTTACTGCTGGTAAATTAGTGCTTTCACCTACCCGAACATATGCTCCAATTATAAAAAAAATATTGGATAAGCATCGTTCACAAATGCACGGAATGGTTCATTGCAGTGGAGGAGGACAAACAAAAATTTTACATTTTATAAACGACTTACATATAATAAAGAATAATTTATTTCCAATTCCACCACTATTTCAATTGATAAAAGAGCAGAGTGGAACAGATTGGAAAGAAATGTATCAAGTATTTAATATGGGACATCGAATGGAATTATATGTTTCACCATTAATTGCAGATGACATAATTTCCATATCTAAATCTTTTAATGTAGATGCTAAGATAATTGGTAGAGTTGAGAAAAGTGAGACAAAGAGGCTTACTATTGAAACAACTCAAGGAGTTTATAATTACTAAAAAACGTTAAATTCTTTTTTCGCAACTAAAATTACTTTACTTTTACCCCATAATTCATTCATTAAACAAATAATTAAAAACAATTACAATGAAAAAAACGTTAACATTGGTTGCTTGTGCAGTATTTGCATTAAGTACAGT
>CAIRRW010000297.1 GCA_903881065.1 uncultured Bacteroidota bacterium | reverse complement strand
TAAAACAGAAGACATATTAACCTTTAAAAAAACGCAAATGAAAAAAACAATTTTAGGATTCGTCATCGCAATAGGCATGACATCACTGGTCGCCTTTACAGTTGGAACATACGAGGCAAAAAAATCTACAGCTGAAGTAGAAAGTATGCAAGGATTACTAATCTTTACTGATTCAAAGCCTGTAACGGCTTATGATTATTTAGGAACAGTAAAAGTGGTTATGTCTTGGAGTTCACAGTATTCAGGAGTACGCGACCATTTAATTAAAAAAGCAAAAGAAGATTATCCTAATGCTGACGGTTTAATAATTCAAATGACAGCTGGAGGGGCAGATAAATGCGATGCGATAAAATTCAAGAATCAATAACATACAGGAACCGCCACCCACCAAAAAGCCCGAACATTAAGTTGTTCGGGCTTTTTTATTTAGCATCATTATTTTTTATCAAGGAAACTTTTTATAAACATTTTTTCGATGTGAAAAACCCATTACAAATGCGGTTTCATTTTGAAACAAAAATACGATTCGGTAATCACCTTTTCGCACCCTATAGCAGGTTTTATAACCTTTCAATTGTTTCAGTCCAACAATGTCCTGTAATGTGTGAGCTTCAGCTATGCGGTTTATCAAAGTTACCAAATTAACTTTAACTTTTTCGTCCTTCAACTTATCGAACTCTTTAGTAAACCCTTTATTAAGTTCATAGTTCATAAGCCTATTCCGTTTTTCTTAAGCCAAGCAGCCTTTTCTTTTTTATTTAAAAAACCTGCATTTAGGTTTTTCTTAACAATGCTTATTAATTCTTCATCAGCCCGCTCTTCATTATCATCAATCACCTTCACACCTATATCGGTGCTTGATAAAGTCTGAATAACCTGCAATAAGCCAGCTCCCGCTTTTGTGCTATCGTCTATTGTAATGTGATGTATCATATCGTTATTTTTTTTTACAAAGATACATACAAAATGCAGACCATAAATCAAATCTATGTACTTCAGGTTAAAACTTCAAAAGCTATCGTTCCCTAAAGTTACTTATCGCTCCTTAACGGTCTTTATTGCTCCCTATCGCTCCCTAAGGTTCCCTATCGTCTCCGGCTAAATTGACAATGACAAACATTTGTGCCGAAATAAAACACAGATGTTTATACAGGAATCACATAATCACGACAACATGGCGTTAACTATTATAATCAACGCTGTTCTTCTAATCTTTTTTGGAATAACGATTGACAATGCAAAAATATTCCCCTCTGCCCTCTCTTCTTTTTTAAATAATCACGAACTCTTATCCTACAGCTTAAAAGTATTTGTTGCCGCAGTTCTTTCATTAAGCGTGAAAGTACTTGGCGATATGATAATAATAAGATGGAAGGAAAAAAGAGGCGGTAAATCAAGCGCACAATAAAATGGGAATCGTTCGCAAAGTAGTTATAACGGGTTTGGTTGCAGGTGTCGGAATGGGCATTTACAAAGTGGTGAAGGGGACACAGATTGCCGATGCAGCTGGTAAATTCGACATCAAACTACTTGCATTTACGCTTAAGGAAACAAAAAAGAACGGAATAGGATTACCTACATCCTTTGTTTATACAGCAAAATTAAACATTAACAATCCTACTGTAAATGATGTTACACTTTCGCAGCCCTATATAAAAGTATCGGTAGCGGATTCAAGCGGCAACTTTACTGAAGTTGCAAATACAGCCATTCCTGATGGTAGTGAGCTGACCATCAAAGCAAAGAAAGCAACCGAATTATCACACGATATTGAAATTGCCAGTTCGGACATTTTATCGCAAGTTCCGAATTTCATAAACATAATAGCATCCAAAATAACTGGCAGTCCTTCATCTACCAGAGCAAAAGTTGATTTTACTGCGGAGGCATTAGGCATAACTATTTCTAACTCTATACCTGTAAATCTCTAATGGACAAAATACAAGGACACGATATTGCATTGTTGGGACTGGTAGCAGACCATAAAAGAGCCATAAAGGATGGCAGCGAGTACGATAAGTATTTCCCTGCATCGTCAGGGTCGTACGACATCATTACCAAGGATGGCAACGTACAGCGTACCGTAAGTGAAATGGACAAACTTTGCAGAGCAACACAAGCAGACACCAAGGGCATTGCACCATTGCTTAAAGGAAAAACATTTCCTGAAACACTTAAAAACGTATTCAACTTTTATTATACCCACGTTCAATACAAACTGGACAAAGAAGGAACGGAAGAACTTCGCAGACCACGCAGAACATGGGCAGACCGCAAAACAGGCGTTGACTGCGATTGCTTTTCAATTGCAGTAGCATCTACTCTATTGAATTTAGGCATCGACTGTAAATTCAGGATAACAAAATACAGTGCAGGATGGCAGCACGTTTACGTGATAGTGCCATTGCCACAGGACAGCGGCCGCTACTATACCATTGACTGTGTTCTAAATTCCTTCAATGAAGAAAAAACGTATTCAGACAAATTTGACCATACAATGAAAGCAAAATCAACACAGCCTTTATCGGGCATACCTATTGCCCTTTTAGGTTCGGTAGCGGATGCTACCTTTAATGTAGCACAGGATAAACACGACCTTCTTAACGGATGTCATTTTAAAGGGGTAGAACTGGAAGGGCTGGGTACTGTATCAAACAACAGCCCGATGTTGAAAGCCATCTACGACCACATTGTTGCTACACGCGACATTATCCGCAAAGAACCGGAATCAATGGTTATTTCAGGAGGTGCAAAAAACTATTTGGAAATGCTTGACTATGCAATAGCGCACTGGCATACACCTCAAAGAAGTCAGGCACTGGATGTACTTGAAAAGCAGGAACAGAAATGGAATGCAGTAAAAGCCAAGAACGGAGCAGTGAACGGAACCGATTCAGCTCACGAAATGGAATTTGAATTTTCAGGAGCAGACAATGATATTATTGAAGGACTTGCAGGGCTTGGTAAATTTAGCTTAAAATCTATTGGAGAGAGTTTCTTCACGAATGTAAAAAAGGCAGTAAACACTGTTCAGACATTCAATAAAAATATTGTTTCAAAGGTAAAAGATAAAACCAAAGAGGCTATTGCAAAAGCAAAGGAATTAGCACAAAAGGCAGGTGCATTGATTAAAAAATTTATCATTCTTTCCAACCCGTTAACCTTATTGATGCGTGCAGGCTTCCTGCTGGCAATGGAAGTGAATTTATTCCAGTGGGCGCAACGTATATATCCTGCCTATTTCAGTTTGGAAGAAGCCAATAAAATGGGAATCACTCAAGCAGCTTGGAATTTATCGAAAAAAGCCTTGACCGCAGCAGAGGATGTATTTGTAGGAATAGGCGGAAGCAGAACAAAATTAGAAAAATGGATAAGAAAAGGCAGAGCGCATAAAAAGGTTCATGTTGCAGGTTTATCAGGTACGGATTTTTTAGGCGAAGGAATTTCGACTGCTGGTTCTATTATCGCAGCGGCTGGCGCATTGGCAACAGCAGGAATAAAAATGGCTCAATCAGGAATGAACAATAAAGCTTATGCAAGAGCGCAAAAAGAACATGATGCAGAAGTAACCGCCCAAACAAAAATTAAATATCAACAGGCAAGAAAAGCCAACGGACTTGATGAAGAAAGTTTAGGCGGATTGGGAGATGACACCGTTCCATCTGCTGATGGAGATTCGACATCTTCAACTGATGCAACTGCAACTGATAACGGACCGTCGACAGCTTCGCAAAATGGAACACCTGATGCACCTGTTGAAGCACCTGACATGAGTGAAGCAGATGCTTCCGATAAAAAAGGCAGCAAGTTTAAAAATTTCATTGCGAAAATAAAAGCCTTTTTCACACGCAAAAAGAAGAAAGGCGAACCAATACCAACAGGTCAGGACATTGTAGCAGATGAACAGGCAGCAGCAGCTAACCCTGCAACAGCAGCAGACAGCGTGGAAGAAACCGCAAAACAAAAGGCAAAGGATGCCATAGCAAATGTGCTGGCAACAGGTCAGTCATCTGATGCGGCACTGGCGGCAGGAAAGACAGCTTACATTAACGCTGGCGGCGGTAACCTGCCTTCTCCTTATCCGTCAGGAAATTCAGGATTGATGTCAAAAGTTAAAGCTTTTGTAGTGGAGAATCCTGGTAAGGTAGCAATCGGAGCAGTACTGGTTGGAGGAGCATTAGCACTTGCATTTTCAGAAGATGCACGCCAAATGGTAGGCTTAAGTTCAAAGCCTAAACCAAAACAAAAAGCAGTATTAAGCGGCTTGGGAAAAGTAGCTGTGTACCGCAAAGGGCATAAGGTAAAGAAAGCTAAAGGAATGCTACCAAGCGGCAGCAAAGTAAAGCGTGTAGTATTAAAGTAAAAGTTCAGTTCAGTTTTTTAAAATAGTACAATTAATTATCAATAAACAAAAAAAAGTAAAATGAAACACAAATCAAATCACAAACCGCACAAAGCCAAAAAACACCACAAAAAAGGTGGAAAAAGAAAAGGGCTTTCAGGAGTTGCCGCAGTAAAACAGGCAGCCAAAAAGGGAATGACTGAAATGGCAACACCGGCAGGGGTACTTGTTGGTTTGGTTGCAGCTTCAGTAGCATCCAATTTACTGGATAAGGTAAAGTATTTAGAAACCGATCCAGCAGTAACGACATTTCAGGCGAAATCGTTATTGAAACCGTTGATACTTGCAGGAGCAGGTACAGGATTAATCCTTGTTACACATAAAAAATCAGGTGCTATGGCAAAACTTGCCTATGGTGCAGGGTTCGGTTTAGTGGGCGGTGGAGTATTCGTAGGTGCTAAAGTAGTATTGAAAAAGAGCCTTGTAAGTGGATTAGGCGCACCTGAAGAAGGCAAAGCAGCTTTGGAAGCTACCTATTACCGTAATCAGGCAGAAGACATGGCTAAAATGATTGAAGCCGGAAAATTCAAACCTGAATTGCCTGCATTAAAAGGTCATGAAGGCGAAGACCGCTTAAACGGTGAAAACGTAATGACCGACATGGACTGGCAAAATTCAGATGTAATTCTGTAATCCAGTAAAGAGTAAAGAGTAAAAAAGTAAAAAAAGAAAACAATTATTAATTAAAAATCAAAAACAAAATGACACACGAAGAAGCACAATCAATCTTGACAGGTGGAGCCGAT
>CAIRRW010000296.1 GCA_903881065.1 uncultured Bacteroidota bacterium | reverse complement strand
TTCGATGCCCTATAAAACTTTCCGAATAAATTTTTCTGATCCTCCTCCGGTATTCCTATCCCATTATCTTTCACTTTTATTTTCGCCCCTTTTTTAGTTGCATGTATCGTTAACTCAATCTCTTTATCTTCTCCCGAATATTTAATTGCATTCGACAATAAATTAAGATATACATTTCTCAAAATCTTTTTATCCACCATTATTTCTTCTTCTCCTGAATAATCGAAAATTATTTTCTGTCCATCCTTTAGCATTTCACTCATCTCGTCCATTATGTCTTCCGAAAACTCTTTTAAATTGAAATTCTCCGCTGTCAACTCCGTCCGTCCTTGTTCCAACTTATCCAGCGATAGAAAATCATTTAAAATATCCACCAGATTATCCACCGACCTCTTTATTCTCTCCAAGTGTTTCGTCTTTTTCTCTTCCGTTCCTTTTCCATTATATTGTTCCAATATCGACACGCTCGAAAGTATTGCACTAAGCGGAGTCCGGAACTCATGCGATGCTGTAGATACAAACCTCGATTTCAATTCATTCAATTCTTTTTCTCGCTCCAGTGTTTCAGTAAGTTCCAATGTTCGCGCTTCCACCAATCCTTCCAGCTCCTCATGCGTTCGCTTACTATCCGTTACATCAATTATTACCACCTGCAGTTCTGTTTTATCATGATTTAACTTCGCAAATATATTTGCCCAAAAAACGTTACCTTCCAGCGTTTTCATTTCCACTACTGCTTCCATCTCCCCATTTTCCATTAAATCCTTAGTCAACTCTATTCGTTCTTTCTCATTCACAAAATGATTAGCATTATTATAACCATCTAAAAATTCTTTATTCGACTTAAATCCAAACATCCTTGCGCATATATCATTCGCCTCAATTACTTTCTTTCCTATTAAATCAACATTATACATCGCCACCACCGAATTCTCAAAAATATTCTTGAACTTCTCCTCCCGCTCCATCGCTTTCTCATTAGCAACTTTCTGTTCCGTTACATCCATCACCACAATTCGCACTAATGTTTTATCAGTATTCGTTTTTTCAAATGTATTTGCCCAAAAAATACTCCCATCCAACCTTTGCATTTCCTGAAACGTCCTCGATAGAATTCCATCTTTTTGTAATACCGTTAAATTTTCCATCACACCTTCAGGCTTCCTAAAATGGACAATAGGAATAAAATTAACTATAAAATCTTCTTTCGATTTATACCCAAATTGTTCTACCGCAACCTCATTTACAGATATTGCCCTTAACGTTTTCAAATCAAGTGTAAATAGCGATACCAGCGTATTATCATAAAGTGTTCGGTATTTCTCCTCACTTAATTTTAATTCTTTATCGGCTAATATTTGCTCTGTTACATCAACTATTACTGTATTTGAAAGTGTTTTGTCATTACTAATTTTCGAATTCAAATTAGCCCAAAAACTTGTCCCATCTACTCTTTTCATCTCCACTTCTTTATTTCTAATTTCACCCACTATAGAAAACAAGCTTAAATTTTTCACATATTCTTCCTTATTTACAAAGTGATTCATAGGTTTAAAATTCTCCAAAAAATCTTTCTCCGATTTATAACCAAACAACCTTGCCGAGAATTTATTCACCTCAACAGGTTTCAAACTCCCCAAATCAACTGAATGCATCGCCACTACCGAGTTTTCAAATAATGCCTTATATTTATCTTCACTCTCTTTCAAAAGCTTATTGGCGTTCACTTGTTCCGTAATATCCACCAATCCTATCTGATAACACCCTGCTTCTTTATTTAAACTCACCGATATATTCACCCAAAAGCGCTCTCCATTTGCTTTTACCATTTCCTGCGCTTTGTTTACTATTTCTCCTTTATTTTGAATAAAAATTAAATTGTTCCTAAAATCTTCCTGACCAGCAATATTGACTTTTACATTAAATTTCTTTATAAAATCAGGCTTTGTCTCATAACCGAAAAGTTTTACAGCAGCATCATTTACACTTAAAGGCCTATACGTTTTCTTATCAGTCGTATACATTGCTATCAGCGAGTTGTCAAATAATATCCGATACCTTTCCTCGCTCTCTTTTAATTCTTTGTTCGCAACCACCTGTTCCGTAACATCTATTATTGTGCCTTCCAATATCTTTCTATCAGCATCTGCTTTCACATATAAGTTAGCCCAGAATTTCGTTCCGTCTACTCTTCTCAATTCCTGTGTTCTATTTGTCAATTCACCTTTCTCAAGCACTGTTTTTATGTTGGCTTCAGAATCCTTCTTGTTTTCATAATGTACCATCGGAGTAAAATGGTCAATAAAATCCTGCTTCCCTTTATATCCGAAAAGTTTAATAGCAGCCGGATTCACATCAATAGCCTTTAGCGTAATTAAATCAACCGTGTATTTCGCCACCAGCGAATTATCATAAAGGCTTCTATACCTCCGGTCACTTAATTTCAGTTCTTCAACAGATTCCTTTTTATCAGTAATGTCATGTAAAAAAGCAACAGCAACTAATTCATTATTTATAATATGATGTCCAAAAGTTATTTCAATCGGAAATTCAAAATCCCCTTTTTTAAGTCCAAATTCCTCATGTCCAATTCTTGTATGTGCCGGATCCGGATTCTTGAAATAATCGGTAAACTTTATATGGTGGCTTTCTTTATATCTTGTCGGTATCAATTTTCCCATCTGCTTCCCTATAAGTTCTGATTTAGTATAGCCAAACATTCGTTCCAAAAATCCATTGGTAGCTATTATCTTTCCTTTCGAGTCCACAATAAGAATACCAATATTAGCATTCTCCACCAGTACTTTATAATCTCTATCGTTTACTGATGTTAATTCTACTTTTCTATTCATTACTAATATAATTTAGTCATCTATATATATCTATCCAATATTCAATTCTCGGATAATTCAAACAAATGTAGAATCCAATACCATTCAATACAATGATTAATATCACTACCTTAAAATCAAAAGGTTTCCTATGGATAAACATTTTCTACCACATATACATATAGCTTATATTTAAAAAAAGTTAATCATTCATAGAAGCATCGCTTTTTACAGAGATGGACTATGCGTAGAAATTAATTTCTCTATTGTTTTACTTTCTTCCTCTTTGTCTGTGTGGTTATATTTTTCGGTTGATTGACTTACAAAGACACTATACATTATATAGATTAAGAAACATATACCAATTTAGTACTTCACCCAAAGGCCCCTCCACTTTTTTCAATTAGAGAGCCTGTCACGATTTTTCGTGAGGCTGAGATGAACATTAAAAGTTCACCGCGAACGCCCCCCTTCACATCACGCTCGCCAAGTATCTTCCCGCACTCGCTAAGTATTTTCTTGCACTCGCTAAGTATCTTCCCGCACTCGCCAAGTATTTTCTTGCACTCGCCAAGTATCTTATCGCGTTCGCTAAGTATTTTCTTGCACTCGCTAAGTATTTTCTTGCACTCGCTAAGTATCTTACCGTACTCGCCAAGTATCTTACCGCGCTCGCTAAGTATTTTACCACGCTCGCCAAGTATTTTACCGCGGAGACCACCTCTCACCTTGCGGACGACATCTATATTATTCCAGTCAATTGGCATATTTCTCCTCCTGATATCTCCTTCTATTCGGCAAATTAGGCGCAAAAAAAAACGAATAGGAGCTAACCTATTCGTTTTCTATTATAAAGTAGTATACTTTTATGGCTTGATAAACGAGTTTCTTACTTCAGCAGTTTTATCAGAAATTGCTTTCAATTGAGCTTCCGTTAATTTTCCACTCGCATCCTTCGCTTCGTTATCAAATACCTGTTTTAAATCAGTCAAACTTTTAATAACATCGGCCGTACCATTATTTTCAGCTTTAAAGCTATCAAGCATATCCAACAAGTTAATAAGTGATGTTTTCTGTTGAGCTATTTGAGCAGATACCGCTTCGTTTTTAGTAATATTTGCAATTCGGGTAGCAATATATAATCCTTCAATCCAACCACCGGCAACAATTAAAGAAGAAACACCTGGCTGACCATTACCTGTCAAATATTTATCAGCAGTCCAATACGAGCCAGAGATAATATTTAACAATGTATCTTTTTTATCCATATTTGCCTGAATGCGAGAAGTAGTATTTTCATCAAAAGCACCGCTTATTCCCAAACTCGAAGCCAATGTATTAGTACATTTTAAGTAAAGCATCGATTCCTGTGTCTGATCATACAAACTAATAAAACTTAAATCAGAACCAAACACTCCTAAGTTAATTGCTTTCGCTTTCACTGACGAATACTTCGAAGCATTTTCAACTGGATTAAGATAAGATGCATTGTATTTTGCACCTGCATCTTTAAGTATCTTGGTAGCTACTACAGGATCAGGAATAGAGCTAAATACTTTCTTTGCTTTTGATTCCTTTGCATTATTTGCAGGTGCTGCAGGAGCATCCGTCTTAGTGGTAGTTACGTCATTAGTTTCAGTTGCAGGTGTACTACAAGCAACTAACGAAACAGCAATCACTAACGAGGATGCTGCTTTTAA
>CAIRRW010000295.1 GCA_903881065.1 uncultured Bacteroidota bacterium | reverse complement strand
TGGAGGAAATTATTTTGGAAAATGGATCAACATTAAATGTTCTTTCATTACCTCCAATCATTCCATTTAACTGGATTAATAACATTGCATTATTTAACGTTGTGCAAAGAGCAAATTCGAAAATTGTCAGCAATAGAATAAAACAAGCTTTAAAAAAGCTTAATATGAGTAATCCCATTCTTGTTAATGCTTTTAATCCGTTTTTCAATTCTGTAAAAAGCAGAGCTTTTAACCAAAAGGCATCTATATATTATTGTTATGATAATATCACAGCAGCAACATGGGCTTCAAAGCACGGTACCCGACTAGAGAAAGAGTTAATTAATCAAATTGACGCAGTTGTATTTTCTTCGGATGCATTACAGAATTCAAAAAAAACAGAAGGAATAAGTTCTTTCGTTGTAAATAATGGTGTAGATTTATCATTATTTGAAACCGAAATGCAAAATATTTCTTTCAATTCGGATAGAAACGAAATAAATATAGGGTATGTCGGCACAATTGATGATCGTCTTGATTTTGATTTGTTAGAAAAAATGGTAAAATATTTTGATACATGGAATTTTCACTTTATAGGAAGAATAACGACATCCAAATCTGAATTTTTAAAGCAATATAGCAACGTAAAATTATATGGTGCGGTAGATGTGAAATCACTACCCTCTATTCTTAAAAACATGAATGCAGGAATTATTCCATTTGTTAAAAATGAGTTTACACAAAATATTTATCCAATGAAAGCTAATGAATATTTAGCATTAGGTATGCCGGTCGTTATGACTGATTTTGCAAAACTTAATGACTTAAATAATATAGTTACTGTTTCTAAGAAAGATTCATTTATATTAAAACTGCTAAGTGAGATAGAAAATGACACCTTAGAGAAACAACAACAACGGATTCAAAAAGCTAAAGCAAATAGCTGGAAAAATAAAGCAATCGAATTTGAAAATATTTTACTTAATTATGCTTAAAACATTTTTTAACTCCAGCCGAATCAATAATCTTTATGCATTATTACATCAGTTACTAACAGCTGGATATGGATTCATCTTAATTTTAATGATGATTCGCATTATGCCTCAACAGGATGTTGGACGTTGGATAATTTTTGTTTCAGCAATTTCAATAAGTGATATGTTATTGCATGGTTTATTACAAACCATTATTGTAAAGGAAGCTTCTCTATCTAAAAATGATTCATTGATTATGCACAGAATTCAAAACAATGCAATGCTTCTATCCCTGGTACTGGTTGCATCAATTTCTGTAATCACATTTTTGATTAAGTTAATTTCCATATTTTTTGAGCATCCCATTTTACTTTTGAATGATTTTGTAACATGGTATCCAGCTTTAGGTTTATTTATGATTCTGTTTAATCTTAGCTGGTGGATAAATGCGGGTAAGGGAAATTTTAAAATTATTTTAGTTCAAAGAATTATTTATTGCATGGTTTCATTAATGGTAATTATTATTTATTACTTATTAAATCATCATACTAGTTTTGAAATTGCCGTTTTAAGTCAACTTGCAGGTTATGCTATTAGTGCTATATATGCATTTTTTATAAATAGTTTTCACTTTCATAAAATGCATTTCAATCGGGAAATGATAAGGCGATTTTTTGCTTATGGGAAATTTACCATTGGTACAATGCTTGGAAGCAGTTTGTTAAGAAATGCGGATACATTTATGATTGCAGCATATATGGGTACAAATGCGGTTGCAGTATATGCACTTGCACAAAAAATAATAGAAATATTTGAAGTTATGTTAAGATCAGTTGCGGCAACCTCATTGCCGATACTTTTTAATCTTAAAAATAATCTTAAAGTTTTTTCGCAAAAATTGTTTACCAGAATAGCTGTGCTTACAATTATTTTTGTTCCTTTGGCAATATTTATTTCAATTTATTCAGATAAAGTAATTCAGCTAATTAGTGGTTCAAGTCATTATCTTTTATCGGGATTAATTTTAAAAGTATTTATGGTTTATGTAATTCTTCTTCCTGCTGATCGTTTTTTGGGTGTTGCCTTGGAAGCTTGCAATCTTCCGAAATTAAATTTTATCAAAACACTTTTACTTATAACTATTAACATAACTGGAAATTTTATAGCATTATACTATTTTAAATCTCTTACAGGTGTCGCTGCTGTCAGCAGTATTGCATTGAGTTCAGGGATTATTACCGGGTTTTATTTTCTTCATAAAAAAAATGCTGCAAAGATTTCCAGCTATAGTTTACCTAAGACTTTCTTTAATTTAAAATTTCAGTAAATACATCTCAATGCAACTGAACGAATTTAAAAGTTACATTTTTGTATTGATAGTAGCTCTCCTTGTTGCTCTGCTTATTGCCAATCAAGGTGTAATTATTCCGATTGCAATTATAGGGAGTTCTTTTCTTTTTGTGGTTATTTTTAAAGTTGTTAAAGTTATGAGGTGGGGGTTTTATTTGCTTATGATAGCCAATTTTTTTAGTCTTGGATTAACCCGATATGTTTCTGCTCCGCTTGGGTTAATTATCGATTTTATTCTTTTATTTCTCTTCTTAGTTTATTTTCTTAAAAATTTTAAGAATATTTCGTGGAAACCTTTATCAAACCCTGTATTTATTGTTGTATCATTATGGATGGTGATTAATATTTTAGAAATTGCAAATCCGGAATCACGTAGTTTCGAAGCTTGGTTTTATGCAATGAGAGGTGTTGCGTTGTATTTCTTTCTTACGCTATTGGTTTCCTACTTGTGTTTAAAATACGAAACTGATTTTAACTGGTTTATTACTCTTTGGTTTATTTTCTCGATGATAGGCACAATGTGGGGAATTAAACAATTGTACATTGGTTTGGATTCGGGAGAAAAAGCATGGTTAAGTGTTCCCGGGAATTTAACGACACATATGCTGTTTGGGAAATTAAGAGTGTTTTCTTTTTATTCCGATGCCGGCCAGTTTGGAGCATCACAGGCACATACTGCAACTGTAGCTACAATACTTGCAATATTTGAAAAAATAAAAAAGAGAAAAGTATTTTATACTGTTACTGCAATTGTTTGTTTTTATGGAATGCTGATTTCCGGTACCAGAGGAGCTTTTGCAATTCCTTTAATTGGTTCGTTTACCTATTTAGTTCTCATTAGAAATTTTAAAATAATTATTGCCGGAACAGCAATATTGGGCATTCTTTTTTTTATTTTAAAATTCACTTTTATTGGTCAGGGTAACTATCAAATTCAACGTCTTCGTTCTTCTTTAAATCCAAATGACGCATCCTTGCAAGTAAGGATTGAGAATCAAAAAAAACTCGGGTTATATTTGGATAAACATATATTGGGAGGTGGAGTTGGTAGTGGAGGATATTGGGGACAGCGGTTTAGCCCGGATACGTTTCTTGCAAATCTTGCACTTGACAGTTGGTATGTACGAATTGCAGCTGAATATGGATATGTAGGACTTATACTTTATCTTGCCATGTTATTATTTATACTATATATAGCTTTTAAGAAATTCAATAATGAAAAAGATATGAATGTAAAAAACCAGCGAATGGCGTTGTTCTGTGGCTTAACCGGAATACTCGTTGCAAGTTACAGTAATCAGGTTTTTGGACAATTGCCAACCGGAATTCTAATCTATATATCTATTGTCTTCCTTTCTCAAAATAATACTGAAACATTAAA
The DNA here is from genome assembly GCA_903881065.1 of uncultured Bacteroidota bacterium. Taxonomy (GTDB): domain Bacteria; phylum Bacteroidota; class Bacteroidia; order 2-12-FULL-35-15; family 2-12-FULL-35-15; genus 2-12-FULL-35-15. Next base: position 8,415 of record CAIRRW010000295.1, on the reverse strand, counting down.
AACAAATGAAATTGCAATTGCCTAAAGTTTCAATTATTATAGTTAATTATAACCAGCCACTTGTTACCTGCGAGTGCCTGAATAGTTTGAGAGAGGTCAACTACCGGAACAAAGAAATTTTTGTTGTTGATAATGGTTCTCTTCTCGAAAATCGTGTAAACGTGATTGATTACCCTGAAGTAAATTTTATTCAAAGTGAAAGAAACCTTGGTTTTGCTGGGGGAAATAATCTTGCAATTGAACAATCGAATGGTGATTATATATTATTACTTAATAATGATACGGAGGTCCCTTCAGACTTTATCGAACCTCTGCTCAATACATTTGTTGAATATCCTGATGCAGGTATCGTAAGCCCTAAAATAATTTTTTATAATGAGGACCGATTGATTCAGTATGCAGGTACTGAAGCCATAAATCCGTTTACTTGCCGAGGACATACCATTGGATATAAGGAAAAAGATGATGGACAATATAACCATCTTATAAAAACCGATTTGGCACATGGAGCTTGTATGATGATTAAGAGAGAGGTGGTAAATAAAATAGGAAAGCTATGTGAGGATTTCTTTCTTTATTACGAGGAATATGACTATTGTGAAATGGCAAAAAATGCCGGATTTACTATTTATTTTAATGGCTTTTCTCATATTTTACATAAGGAATCCGTTTCTGTCGGTCGGTTTTCTCCTCTTAAATCATACTATATGGCAAAAAACAGAGTTTTATTTGCCAGAAGAAACTTTAAAGGTGTAAAAAAGCTGATTTCTCTAATTTACTATTTCACTCTAGCTTTCCCCAAAAAGGTTATTACGGAGTGTCTTTCGGGACATTCAAAAAATAGCGTAGCAACAATAAAAGGAGCATTCAGGAACTTTAGACCGCTTTAATAATTAATAAAAAAAGATTGCAATCAAAGATGAAGGTCGGGAAAGACTAATAAAAAAGCCTCGAATTTCTTCGAGGCTTTTTTAAGTTTATAAACTATAACTATTAATTTATGCTACTACCAAACTTTCTGCAATCCAAATACCTGCAACATTATCAGCAATGGCACGACCTTGTGCTATAATGCTTGCACCGGAAGTCAAACCTTCAATTATCTGATTGGCTTTACCGCCTGATAATAAAGGAATCCATGTTACTCCGCCGTCAGCACTGTATCTCCAGTCATAAGTAGTAAGTCCTTTTACCGCTTTCACTTTTTTCATTTTAAGTGATGCTACACCTTTAGCGCCTTTTTTATTGGTAACGGCAAACGGTGCTTTTACTTTTACTCCGTTTACTTTTACTCCAAACCCTGCCGCCTGAATAATTGCAATTGCCGTAGCAAAGTCTCCCGAACGGTTGGCAGCCGACTGTGTAAACGCCAGCCAATCGTACATATCATTTTTAACTGTATTTAATTTAATATCTCTGTCGGCTGCCAATCCTACAGTTCTTGTTTTTACCAATGATTCTGCTGTAAGCAATGCGTCAGCATCCTTATTTACATCATCAGGAGTAGGGGCAATTGTACCGAAATATACCGGATTGTTTTTCATATTAATTACTTTTGCTTTCACATCAATAATAATATTTGGAATTTTTGATGGTTCTTTCCAAACCGCTGTAGGACGTTTTTGTTTTGACATGTTTTGTTGTTTTTTATTAATTAATTTAAGTAAATTATTATTTCGGTTAATTGCACCTGCATTGTCAATTACCGCGCCACAAAAGATTTTCATGACATTGGCACTATTGCATTACTTTATAATCTCTGATACCGCTGTTATAAATCTGCCACGCTCTTTATAGTTAATCATAGCAGGTCATAAACCTGAAAAAATAATTATTTGTTACTGGAAACCATGTATGCGGGCATGTCATGTTTTTCCTGCCATTTGTCATGTTTTGCAAAATAATAATGTCAGGTTTCTAATTTATGTCAAAACCTGTCCTCCTTCCGGAAAAACAACTTTGTCGTTTCTCAAACCAACTTTGTCATTCGTAAAAATAGCTTTCTCATTTCATAAAATAGCTTTCTTGTTTCTCAAACCAGCTTTGTCGTTTGTAATAATAGCTTTCCCGATTCTCCCAACAGTTTTGCTGTTTCATAAAACATCTTTGTCATTTGACACAATAGTTTGTTCGTTTCTTAAAACAACTTTACCATTTATCAAAATTACTTTGCCAAACGACAAAATCGTTTCTTCGTTTCAGACAACAACTTTGTCGTTTCATATAACAGTTATATGAAACGAGAGAACGCTTCTACTCACTGTTTTTTTACAGCATGCCTTTATTTAACGTATTAAGCCAGGTGGCTGAGGGTCAAAAATAAATGGCACAATATACCATAAGCATAGCAAAATGTCTTTTGCAGGTTTATTAGGGGCTATTTTGAGGTTTTTGAGAAATTGATAAAAAGGGAGGTAAAATGGGTAAAAAGATTGAAAATATATTTAAGTGAATAAATTGGGTATTTGAAAAATTAATAATTGAAATTTATATATCTCTTATTAAGTATATTTGTTTGTCCGCAATAAATTTAATCTTAAATAAGATGAAAAAATATTTACTGATTTCCATTACAGTATTTTTTACTATAAAATGTTTTTCACAAGTAACAAATTGGGCTTGGGTAAAATATGGTGTAACAAATGGAGGTTCCGGTGCAGCCGGAATTGCTTGCGATAGGTACGGAAATAGTATTATTGTTGGTGAATATGGAGGTGCTACAATAACATTTGGAGGAATTACATTGACAAATAACGGTAATAATTCTAATGGTTATGTCGTAAAATTTGATCCAAATGGTACAGTGCTTTGGGCTAAAAGTGCTGGCGGCAATAGTGTTGCTGTTGATTTAAATGGGAATATATATATAACAGGTAGTTTCAGCGGTACATCCGTTACTTTCGATTCATTTACATTAACCAATTACGGAGGAAGTGACATCTTTATAGCTAAATATGATCCTTCAGGAAATGTAATTTGGGCAGAAAGTTTTGGAGGTACAACTAATGATTTTGGAAACGGAATTGCAACAGATAAAAATGGCAATGTATATATTGCAGGTGCTTATAACAGTAGTAGTGTTTCATTCGGAAGTACCATCTTGACTAATACAGGAGGAAGTGATGTATTTATTGTAAAATGTGATACCAATGGAAATGTATTATGGGCTGATAACGCAGGAGGGAATATTTATTACGATGGAGCAACATCCATTTCAGTAGACACCATTGGAAATGCTTATATAACCGGATATTATTTAAGTAATCCAATTATGTTTGGAAGTATTCCACTAAGTAATTTGGGAGGAATGGATAATTTTTTTGTAGCAAAATATAATTCTTCTGGAAACATTCAATGGGCAAAAAGCGCTGGAGTAAACGATGGAGGAAGAGGTAACAGCATAAAAACTGACGCCATAGGAAATTCATATATTACGGGGACTTTCGGCGAACAAACATTCACATTAGGAAGCATAACCTTGTCGAACCCCGGAGTATTTATAGTAAAATATAATAGCTCAGGAAATGTTGTTTGGGCTAAAAGTGCAGGAGGTACAAGTTTGAATGCAGAGGGATATGCTGTTGATATTGATGAGCAAGGTAATTCCTATATTACAGGATATTTTGATGGGACAACAATTGTTTTTGGAAATACAACCCTCACTAATACAAGTTTGGCAGATGATATTTACGTTGCAGAGTACGATTCGTCTGGCAATCCTGTATGGGCAGCAAGTTGTGGCGGAACAGCCAATGATAATGCCAATGGCATAGCAGTAGATGCTAATCAAAATATGATTATAGCAGGGAATTTTTCCAGCTATAACATAAGTTTTGGTGGCATCTCTTTAGTAAATTCCAGTCCAGGCACTTCTGATGCTTTTATAGCAAAATTAAAAAATGTTACTGGTATAGAAGAAAACCCTTTAGATAAAGGTATTTCTATTTCCCCTAACCCCTTCACTTCTCAAACAACCATTTCTTTTTCTACAGAACAAACAAACACAACAATAAAAATAACTGATATACTTGGCAAAGAAATAAAAGCAATAAACTTTACAGGTAAACAATGCACTATAGAAAAAGGAACCATGCAGGCAGGTATTTATTTTGTACAGATAACCACTTCGGCAGGCTCAGCGAACGAAAATGTGGTGAACAGGAAAGTGGTGGTAGAATAGTACTATATCTAGTTAAGCCCTGCAAAAAGAAAAAGCCCCGAAAAAATCGGGGCTTTTTTGTTTATGTGGCAAATTAGTAACTTACACCAACCCAATATAAGGGAATTTCGACCCCCGTATTCCCCATTTTAACGGATTTACTGTATCAGGCTCTTTTTTAGTCGCTTACTTTGCATCACAATTCAAACAAAAATGATTCTACAAATCGCCCTTATTACTTTAACTATTGTTTTGATAATCAATGCAATTTACCTGTTTGTTTTTTCGGTGGCAGGTACTTTGAAAAAGCAAAACAACTTGAATAATGATACTAACACAGGAAACAATAAAAAGTTTCTGGTTTTGCTTCCGGGGTATAAAGAAGATAGTGTGATTATAAATTCGGTAATAAGCGTAATTGGTCAAAATTATGCATCGAATCAGTTTAAATGTGTGGTAATAGCAGATGATTTTCAATCTTCGACAATTGAAAAACTTAAGGAGCTAGGTTCTGAAGTGTTTGTTCTGCCAAATGACGCAAAAAGGAATAAAGCAAAAGCAATTCAGCAGTTTCTGGCTTCTTCAAATGAAAATTTTGATGCCTGTGTTTTACTAGACGCCGACAACTGTGTTGAATCGGACATGCTGTTTAAAGCGAATAATTACCTGAATAATGGCGTTCGCATTCTTCAGGCAAAACGAGTGGCTAAGAACCAAAACAATAGTATGTCTCGTCTGGATGCATTAAGTGAATTGATTAATAATCATATTTTCCGTAAAGGTCAGCGCGCATTGGGTTTGTCGTCAAGCTTAATCGGCTCGGGAATGATAATTGAAATGGGTCTGTTCAGAAAAGTAATGGAAAATATGAATGTGTTTTCCGGTTTTGACAAGGAAATGGAGTTGAGAATACTAAAAGCTAAATTGACAATAGAATACACTGAGGACATTTTAATATTTGATGAAAAGGTTTCTCAACAAAATGTATATGTTAATCAACGGAAACGCTGGATATATGCACAGTTATTCTTTCTGAAGAAGAATTTTCTTAATTCAATAAAGGAATTGGCAGTTAATCACAATGTGGATTATTTTAATAAAGTAGTACAGTTTGCATTGTTGCCAAGAGTAATATGTTTAGGAATGAGCCTTATTTTAATTCCCATTTCTCTTTTCGCAGGAAAAACATTACTTATAGTATCAATAACTTCATTTTTACTAATATTCGTTGCCTTGATTTTACCGGTAAAGGATGAATTGAAGATGAAAGAATTAGTTCAACTATCAATAAAAATACCTGCAGCTTTCTTGGGAATGATTAAAGCAATATTAACTTCTCAACAGGCAGCAAAAAAGTTTATTCATACACCACATAATAATCAACATTAAAATGAGAATAGGAATTGAAGCACAGCGGATTTTTCGCAAAAAGAAACACGGAATGGATATAGTAGTTCTTGAACTTATCAAGGCACTGCAATTGACGGATACTGAAAACGAATATTTTATTTTTGTTAAAAAGGGAGAAGACAATAATTGTATTCAGGAGTCGGCTAACTTCCATATTATTGAAGTACCGGGTTTTACTTATGCAGATTGGGAGCAGGTTTTCCTTCCTCTTTATGCAAAAAAATGTAAACTGGATGTGTTGCATTGCACCAGCAATACAGCTCCGTTGTTCTACTCCGGCAAAACAGTAGTTACATTGCATGATGTTATTTTCCTTGAACAGAATCAAAAGGCGGCAACATTTAGCAGATACCAAAACTTAGGAAGAATATACCGTAAACACATTGTTCCTGCATCAATCAAAAAAGCTCAACACGTGATTACTGTTTCGGAATATGAACGTAAACGGATTGTTGATATTTTGAAGATACAAACCAAAAATATCAGTGTAGTATACAATGCATTTGGGAAACATTTTTCTGATAAAAGGGAATCAGCAAGAATTGCATCGGTTAAGCAAAAACATAATTTACCTGATGAATATATTTTCTACATAGGAAACACAGATCCTAAAAAGAATATATTTAATACAATAAGAGCCTACCGTAATTATTGCATTAAAGTTACCGATCCACTTCCATTGGTAATTGCTGATATAAATGAATTATTTCTTGATAGCATTTTAGAACAAACTAAAACAAAGTTGTTAAGAGATAAAATTGTATTGACCGGTTACATTTTAAATTCTGATTTGCCGTTCATTTATTCTGGTGCAAGTTTATTTCTTTATCCTTCATTACGCGAAAGTTTTGGAATACCATTGTTGGAATCTATGGCAAGTGGCACACCGGTTATCACAAGTAATAATTCAGCATTGCCGGAAGTAGCAGGCAGAGCCGCAGCATTGGTTGACCCTACAGATGAAAAAAATATCGGCGATGCAATTGCATTTGTGCTTACAGATTTAAACAAGGCAAAGGAGTTAATAGATTTAGGCTACGAACGTATAAAAAACTTCAGTTGGGCATTATCTGCTGAAAAATTATTAACCATCTATAAATCTATTTAAATCATGCAACTTGTATTTCAACAATATCATCAGCAATTTTTGCAATGGGAATTGCAGCAAAACAGAAAAACTGTTTTTAACCACATCCGATTTGTTTTTACAGCTATCAATAAATTGTTTTTACTTCAACTAAGCAAATTTTATTTACGCAATGTAAAAACAGGAAGTATGGTAATGTGTCGTAAAAAACCATCTTTATTCATTCAAGGAAAAATGCAGATTGGCACTGGATCTAAAATATGGTCACAGGTAAATAAAACAAGACTTGCAGTATTTAAAGGTGCTGAATTAACTATAGGCGAGAATACTTTTATTAACGGTGCACGAATTGCCGCTAAGAATAAAATAATAATAGGTAATGATGTACGTATAGCACCCGAAGTTATTATTATGGATAGTGATTTTCATGACACAGACAACCATAATAATGAAGGTGCTTCCGCTCCTGTTATAATTGGAAATCATGTTTGGATAGCCACCCGTGCTGTAATATTAAAAGGGGTAACTATTGGTGAAGGAGCTGTGGTTGCAACCGGAGCCATAGTAACCAAAAACGTAGAGCCTTATACAGTAGTAGCAGGTACTCCTGCAAAAATTATTAAATATATTAAACATTAAAATTAAAAATTATGGAAATCATATTCTGGATATCAATTACAATCATCGCTTTTATTTATGTAGGTTACGGTTTAGTAATCTGGTTAATCAACAAGTTATTCTTCATAAAAAAAGAGAACAAAAGTTCAATGGAAGAGTTGCCCGAAGTAGCAGTTTTAATTGCTGCATACAACGAAGTTTCTATTATAAAAGAGAAGTTAAAAAACACATTGTCTTTAAACTACCCGAAAGATAAAATCAAAATTTATGTGATAGGGGATGGCAGTAATGATGGAACCAACGAAGTTGTAAATTCATTTCCTCAGGTAAAACTGCTTTGGCAAGTTCAAAGAAAAGGAAAAACAGCAGCAATTAATCGTGCTATGCCATTCATTAAAGAACCAATAACAATTTTTACTGATCCCAATGTGATGCTAAATGAAAATGCATTAATGGAAATGGTGAAACATTATGCTGACAAAAAAATCGGCGGCGTTTCGGGTGAGAAAAGAGTTATTAGTGTTGAAAGTTCATCTGCTGCAGTTACTGAAGGTTTGTATTGGAAATATGAATCATTCCTGAAAAATGAAGATGCGAAATTGAATTCCTTAATTGGTGCAGCAGGCGAATTGTTTTCAATCCGTACCGACTTGTTTGTTTCTCTTCCTGAAGATACTCTACTCGATGATTTTATGATTTCGATGAATATAATTCGCAAAGGATTTAAAATTGCTTATGAGCCTAACGCATATGCCAGTGAAACACCTTCATTAAATATCAAAGAAGAATATAAGCGTAAAGTTCGTATCAGTGCTGGCGGTCTTCAATCAGTACTTCGTCTTGCAGACTTTATTAATCCTTTTCGTTACGGCTTAATGAGTTTACAATATATCTTTCATCGTTTTTCAAGATGGATAGTAACACCTGTATTAATTCCACTCGCGTTAGTATCAAATATACTTATTGCAAGCCATTCAAGTTTGTATTCTTCTATCCTTTTATTACAAATAATATTCCACCTAGCAGGTTTGCTTGGTTGGTATTTTGAAAGTAAAAAGATTCGCATTAAAATTCTTTTCATTCCATACTATTTCAATTTTATGCATTACTGTATAATTGCAGGCTGGATAAAATATTTGAT
>CAIRRW010000294.1 GCA_903881065.1 uncultured Bacteroidota bacterium | reverse complement strand
GAATACAACCCCACCAACAGTAACGTCACCCGGCAGTGGAACAATTACATGCACATCGCCAACAGCAACTTTAACAGGCGTTTCGGCAGGAAACACAATGGTATGGAATGGCGGAGCATTAACCAATGCAGCTAATCCGGCAACCGTAAGTGCAGCAGGAACCTATACGGTAACAGCCACAAGTTCTTTGGATGGATGTACAAATACTTCCACTTATACAGTAACGACAAGTGGTACGTTGCCTAATATCAGTATTGCGCCTGTTAGTAATTTAAACTGTTTAACAACTAATGTGGTATTGTCGGGAAGTTCAACGACTGCAGGAGTTTCTTATCAATGGACAGGCGGTCCTTCTGTAAATACATATACGGTTAGCGTTCCGGCTACTTATACGTTAACAGTTACAGATAACGGTACAGGTTGTTTAGCACAGCAAACTATAACCATAGCAGCGAATACAACTCCACCAAATCTATCAGTAGGTTCACCGCTTACATTAACCTGTGTTACTACCAGTGGAACTATTTTCGCATCAAGTACAACTTCTGGCGCCACTTATAGTTGGGCAGGCACAGGAATAACCTTTGGAAGTACAACTACTTCTCCTATTGTAAATAGTATTGGTACCTATACAGTTACTGTTACAGACCCAGCAAATGGCTGTATAGCAACGAATACATTAGTTGTATCAAGCAATACTGCACCTCCAAATGTTTCAATCGGTAATCCATTAACATTAACGTGTACTACAACTAATGGTTCAATTTCCGCTACTTCTACAACCACAGGTACTGCATTTAGCTGGGCAGGTGTGGGGATAGTTTCAGGAGCGAATACAAATACACCAGCGGTAAATGCTGCAGGAACATATACCGTTACTGTCACAGATCCTTCCAATGGATGTGTTAACAGTGCAACATCGGTAGTTACATCAAATACAACAGCACCTTCATTAGCCACGAATCCAAGCGCAACGATAAATTGCGGCAGCACTACTGCACTATTAAGCGCATCTTCCACCACCTCTGGTGTTACCTATTTATGGAATGGTGCCGGAGTAGTTTCAGGGGCATCCACATCAAATGCTACTGTAAATGCAGCAGGAACTTATACTGTAACTGTTACCAACCCAGTTAATGGGTGTGTTAATTCGGCTACTGTAAACGTAACAACAACGCCGGGAATAACAGCAAGTGCAGGAAATGATGTAACTATTACTTCGGGAGCAAGCACTACATTAACAGCCAATGGAGGTAATACTTATTTATGGAATACAGGGCAATCGACTTCTTCCATTTTAGTAAGCCCGCCGGTAACTACTGAATATTGCGTGAAAGTAACAGGAAGCAACGGATGCACTGATTCAGCGTGTGTGAGAGTATTAGTTGATGTTGAGTGTGGAGAACTGTTTGTTCCGAATGCCTTTTCACCAAATAATGATGGTTATAATGATGTATTTAGAATAAAGATAAATCCATTATGTGTGGTTGAGATGGATTTAATTGTATATGACCGTTGGGGAGAGAAAATGATTGAAATTACAGACCCTACACAATATTGGGATGGCTCCTATAAAGGTAAATCACTAGATAATGGAGTTTTTGTTTATACCTTAAAGATAAAATTAAGTAGTTCATCAGAAATCATCACCAAGTCGGGCAATGTTAGTTTGTTGAAATAATAAAAATAAATGCAAATGAAAAAAACGAATAATATTTCAATAATACTTTTTATTAATCTTCTTCTTTCAACGTATATTTTGAAAGCTCAGGATGTACATTTTTCTCAATATAGAGAAACTCCAATGCTTATTAATCCGGGGCAGACCGCATTAAATAAAGATGTGAGAATAGAGTTGAACTATAAAGATCAATGGAGAAGTTTCGTGTCTCCTTATAAAACCTTTGCATTTTCAGCTGAGCTTAATACGGCAAAGAAAAAGAAAAGCGACAATTATATTGGTGTTGGTATTCAGCTATTCTCAGATAAAGCAGGAGACTCACAAATGGGAATAATTATGGGTTCGCTAAATGTTTCCGGGGTAATAAAACTGGATGACAGGGATAAATTAAGTTTAGGTATAATGGGCGGATTTGGACAACGAACCGTAAATTATTCCAATCTGCAATGGGAGAATCAATATACAGGTTCTGCATTTAATGCGAATGCTCCTTCGGGAGAGTTGCAAGGTTCTACTTCTTATACTTATCCTGATGCTGGTGCAGGACTTGCATGGACTTTCGGGAAAGATCAGATGTATATTTCTGCAAACAATGGCATTCATTCAACAGTAGGGATTTCAGCTTTTCATTTCGGGCTTCCTAAATATTCTTTTTACAATCAGACAGATGAAAAGTTAACTACTAAATTTATTGCTCACGGAAACATTGAATTCGGATTAAAAAACACAAGTATGATTATTGCTCCCGAATTATTTTATATCAGACAAGGAGCACAACAGGAAATATTAGTAGGCAGCATGTTTAAAAGGATTTTGCAGGAAGCCTCTAAATATACCGGCATAAAAAAGAGTTCTCTTATCTCCTTAGGTGTTGATTATAGGGTTGGAGATGCTATTGTAACTACCATAATGTATGAGTATTCTAATTATGCTATTGGTATTAGTTATGATTCAAATATATCATCATTAAAAACTACAAGTTATTCAAGAGGAGGGCTTGAGGTGTCTCTGCATTTCGTGGCTCCTAATCCATTTGGTAAAAATGCAGCTTCATTATAGTAGAATTGCTTATTTGAATTTCCGTCCCAATATTATTTTAAAAATGGAATTATCAGTGGCTTTCGTAAAACCAATGCCGTAACCTAAATTTAATTCCCACTTTTCCATTGATAAAACATCTATAGTAAAGAATAAAGCATGTTGTTGTGCTTGGTAATTATCAAAATGATTGAATGAGCCAAGCGAGCCGTAATATTCTAGTCCGGGAGCAAATTTCTTTTTAATTTCATAATCTATTTTAAAACTAGGAGAAAAATTAAAACCATTGTTTTTATTTAATCCATGCAGGGAATTATCAAATGTAGGATTGAACGATAGGTAAAGATTTTGAATCTTTTTATCAATAATTGCTCTTATTTCCAATGTCCAGTCGTCTTCACCGTATTCGGGTTTTTGGTAACCAACTTCAGCTGATAGACTTAAGCCAATAGGTAGATTCCAGCTTTCAGGAGCACGGACACGTAGACGAATATGGCTGCCTACATAATTGCTTCGATTATTATCGCCAATTGCATTAAACAAATAGAAACCAACTTCAAACCACTCGTTAAATCCATGTGTGATTTCAACAGTAGCATGAAAGATATGATTAGTGGGCAACACTCCATTAATGGTATCTTTCTGTCCATCAAAAGTGAAATTACTATGGAGCTCCATAGTAGTTTCACCTGTTTCGGTTGTTTCAGAAGAGTACACTTGAATCTCATAATTATCCTGAGCAATAGAAATGTTTTCCGAATGAAAGATTAAAAATAAAGTGCAAATAATATAATTTATTTTCTTCTTCAATTTCGAGGTTGATTTTGTGAAAGGCGAAAAGTAGTAATTTTTTAAATTCAGTTAAGTTTAAATAAGTAGTTTGATTTAATTTTGTTGAGTGGGGGATATATTTGTCAAAAAGAAATGAATTATGATAATTGTTGAATGAAAAAACGGATATAAATACAATTTGGATAAAATATTTTCAACCGTGTGTTGTTTATATAAATTAAATTCTTACTTTTGCCGTCCCTAAAAAAATGGGGAAGTGTATTATTTCAATAAAAAAGAATAAAAATTAAACTTTAAGAAATGCCTACAATATCACAATTAGTGCGTAAAGGAAGACTAAAAGCAGCTAACAAAAGTAAGTCAGCAGCATTGGATTCTTGCCCTCAAAAACGTGGAGTTTGCACACGTGTTTACACCACAACTCCAAAAAAACCGAACTCTGCAATGCGTAAAGTTGCCCGTGTTCGTTTGACAAATAAGAAAGAAGTTAATGCTTACATCCCAGGAGAAGGGCATAATTTACAAGAGCACAGTATTGTTTTGATACGTGGAGGCAGGGTAAAGGATTTACCGGGAGTTCGTTACCATATTGTTCGTGGAGCATTGGATACTTCAGGTGTTGATGGAAGAAATCAAAGAAGAAGTAAATACGGAACTAAAAAACCAAAAGCAGGAGCAAAAGCAGCGCCAGCTAAGAAAAAATAATTTAATTCAATTAGCTAATTAGCTTATCGGCTAATTACCAAATTATATAACAATGAGAAAAAGCAGAGCAAAAAAAAGAGTCCTTTTACCGGATCCAAAGTTTAACGATGTATTAGTTACACGTTTTGTAAACAATTTGATGTATGATGGTAAAAAAAATAAATCATACGATGTTTTTTATGAAGCATTGGAGATTGTTGAAAAAAGAACTCCAGATTCTAATGGTTTGGAAGTTTTCAAAAAAGCATTGACAAATATTACTCCTGCAGTTGAAGTTCGTAGCCGTAGAGTAGGTGGTGCAACTTTTCAGATACCATCTGAAATCCGTCCGGAAAGAAAAGTTTCAATGGGGATTAAATGGATGATATTATATGCACGCAGACGTAATGAAAAATCAATGGCTCAGAAATTAGCCGGAGAAATAATTGCTGGTGCTAAAGAAGAAGGAGCTGCATTCAAAAAGAAAGAAGATGTACATAAAATGGCGGATGCTAATAAAGCATTCTCTCATTTTAGATTTTAATAATTAAGGTAGAGACAAGGATTAAGAGAAATAATGGCTGATTTAAGATATACAAGAAATATAGGAATTGCTGCTCACATTGATGCGGGAAAAACAACTTGCACTGAGCGTATTCTATATTATACAGGAGTTAATCACAAAATAGGTGAAGTACATGATGGTGCTGCTACTATGGACTGGATGGTTCAGGAGCAAGAGCGTGGTATCACAATTACTTCGGCAGCTACTACCTGCTTTTGGAAATACAGAGATCAGCAATATAAAATTAATATTATTGATACTCCTGGACACGTTGATTTTACTGTTGAGGTAAATCGTTCGTTACGTGTATTGGATGGATTGGTTTTCTTGTTTTCTGCTGTTGACGGTGTAGAGCCTCAATCAGAAACTAACTGGAGACTTGCAAATAACTACAACGTTACCCGTTTAGGTTTCGTTAATAAAATGGACCGCTCTGGTGCTGATTTCTTAAATGTTGTAAAACAAGTGAAAGAAGTTTTGGGTGGTAATCCATTGCCATTACAATTACCAATAGGTTCTGAAGAGAACTTTAAAGGTGTTGTTGATTTGATTAACAACAGAGGTATTGTTTGGAACGAAGAAGATAAAGGAATGACTTTTACTGAAGTTCCTATTCCTGATGATATGAAGGATGATGTGTTGGAGTGGAGAGGTAAATTGCTTGAAGCTATCGCAGAATTCGATGATAAATTGATGGAGAAATTCTTCGAAGATCCAGAATCGATTACAGAAAGAGAAGTATTGACAGCTTTACGTCAAGCTTGTATTCACAATAAGGTGGTACCAATGCTTTGTGGTTCAGCGTTTAAAAATAAGGGAGTTCAAACAATGTTGGATTTGGTTATGGAATTAATGCCAAGCCCAATGGATAAAGACCATATCACAGGAATAAATCCTGATACTGATTTGGAAGTTACCCGTAAACCTGATGTAAAAGAACCTTTTACAGCATTGGCATTTAAAATTGCAACTGACCCTTTTGTTGGTCGTTTGTGTTTCTTCCGTGCTTATTCCGGTCGTTTGGATGCAGGTTCTTATGTATTAAATACTCGTAGCGGCAAT
>CAIRRW010000293.1 GCA_903881065.1 uncultured Bacteroidota bacterium | reverse complement strand
CAGCGCATTTTCCAGAAGTTCGGTTTGCTTTTTTATAATCTCGCTTGAAGTAAAACCTCCAAATGTAATAGCAGCAACATATTCGTCGGCAGTAGTTTTAATGGATATGGCAGGATTGTTAGGCAGCGGCAAATTATCTTTAGTATACTTTGAAGGCATAACAAAACTCATACTCGAAACCGAATCGTTTATATCCATATGAACAGGAGAAGTCATTGGTATTTGTATATTTTCTTTATTTCCACCGAAAATGTAACCTGCCAATTTAGTAAACCCTGAACTACCCAATTCTTTGTACGTTCTTGCGGAAGAGGTAATCATTGCCATTGTTACAGAAGGGTAATGTCGAATTTCAAATTCTTCTTCCTCCCTAATTACTTTATATGCCTGTGTTTCCGTTTTTGCTGTTGCCATTGATAAGTAAATTTGAAATACAATAAATAATCCGACTACTATTAATATTCCTATTAAAGCTATTTTCATGTTTTTTATTCTTTATGGTTTAAATCAAACCTTCACAATCATTTTACCTTCGTTTTTGCCATCGAACAAGTCAATAAATGCGGCCGGAATTGAATCAAATCCTTCAATAATTGTTTCGGTATAAGTTATGTTTCCTTCATTTAACCATATTGTTAACTGTTTAACAGCAATAGCAAATTTATCAGCAAAATCACTTACAATAAAGCCGCGCATAGTAGCACTTTTAGTTAATAGCAGTGGTTGCAGGCGTGGTCCTATGGGAAGTTTATTTTCGTTATAAAGTGAAATAGCACCGCATACCGGCAGACGTGCATATTTATTAATATTGGCAAGTACAGCATCCGAAATTACTCCCCCTACATTATCAAAATAGATGTCAACTCCTTTAGGACAGGCATTTTTAATCGCTTTTCTTAAATCGGTACACGTTTTATAATTGATAGCATCATCAAATTTAAATTTTGATTTCAGCAATTCCACTTTTTCATCTGAACCTGTGATGCCTATAACTCTGCAACCCATAATTTTACCAATCTGCCCTACAATAGTTCCTACAGCTCCTGCTGCGCCCGATACTACAAGTGTTTCATCTGCCTTTGGCAATCCAATTTCAGTTAAGCCAACATAAGCGGTAATGCCTGTCATGCCGAGAACTCCCAAATATTTTGACAACTTGGAAACATCGTCCTCCAGTCTGTTTAAACCTTTGCCGTTGGAAACTTGGTATTCCTTCCATTCTAAATTACCGGATACAAAATCTCCTTTTTTATAACCTGCTTTTTTACTTACCATTACTTCGGCTATTATACCCGATTGAATTGGTTTATTCAATTCGAAGGGAGGAACGTATGATTCTGAATCATTCATTCGTCCTCGTAAATATGGGTCAACCGAAACGTAAACTGTTTTTAATAATAACTCACCATCGTTGGCTATAGGCATTTCTTCAGAAGTAAATTTGAAATCATCTGAAGTTGGTTTTCCAACGGGTCTTTTGTTTAAAAGGATTACTTTATTCATATTTTAAAATCAGGAATTATATTCCATTTTATTATTGAATTGTTACTTGAAGGAGGTTTTAATTACTTTGGTACAAAGGTCGGAAACAATATGTGAGTATTTATTACAAAATTAT
>CAIRRW010000292.1 GCA_903881065.1 uncultured Bacteroidota bacterium | reverse complement strand
TTCCGCAGCATTTAAATCCTGAGAAAGCTTTCGGGAGAGAACAAATAAATAATCACTTAGCCTATTTAGATATTTTATAACTAAATCAGCCACAAAGCTTGTTTCGGAAAGATGTATAGTCATCCGTTCAGCCCTCCTGCAAACACATCGGGCAATATGACAATAGGAAATTGTAGTATGCCCTCCAGGTAATACAAAAGATTTCATCTCCGGCAAAGATTCATCCATTTTATCCATTTCTTGTTCCAATAGAAAAACATCTTCTTCTTTCAAATCCGGAATTTTCATTTTACTCTTCTCAGGATCCGAAGCTAATGATGAACCGATGGTAAACAATCTGTCTTGTATTTCTATCAGCACTTTTTTATAATGTGCTTTAATTTCCTGATCACGAATCAATCCGATAAAGGAATTCAATTCATCAACTGTACCGTACGATTCTATACGAAAATGATGTTTGGGTACTCTTGTTCCGCCTATAAGCGACGTTTCGCCTTTATCACCAGTTTTAGTATATATTTTAAATGACATTAAAGAGGATTGGTTTATGATTAATGTTTATTGACTAATGAATCAAACGATTGCTAACCGAAATAATATTTTCGTTTTTATAATCACGTTCAACTATTCCGTCCTTCAATCTTACAATGCGATGCGCATGTTGTGCAATATCTTCTTCGTGAGTAACAAGCACAATAGTGTTGCCTTGTTTATGAATTTCCTCAAGCAAAGCCATAATTTCAATTGATGTTTTCGAATCCAAATTTCCAGTAGGTTCATCCGCCAGAATAATTGCAGGATGATTAACTAATGCACGCGCAATTGCAACTCTTTGACGCTGTCCTCCAGAAAGTTCGTTTGGTTTGTGCATTATCCTATCGCCTAAACCAACCTGTTCAAGAACTTCTTTCCCTCTTTTTAATCGGTCAACTTTGCTATATCCTGAATAAATAAGCGGAAGTACCACATTATCCAAAGCAGTGGAACGAGGTAGTAAGTTAAAGGTTTGAAATACAAAACCAATTTCTTTATTACGTACTTCGGCAAGTTCATTGTCTAGCATTTGAGCTACTGAAATCCCGTTAAGTATATATTCACCGGAGGTAGGAGTGTCGAGGCAGCCCAGCATATTCATTAAAGTTGATTTACCACTGCCAGACGGTCCCATTAATGCAACATATTCATTTTTATTAATTTCAAGCGACACATCACGCAAGGCATGAATATGTTCGGTACCTATTTTATAAGCTTTGGCAATATTTTTAAGATGAATGATTGGTTGCATGGTTTGCGAAAGTACTAATTATTCAATTTATAAATGGGAAATTAATTTAGGTACTTCATAATTTAATTAACAAGCATATATTCCATCTGTTTTCTAAAACCAAACATTTTGGAATTAAACAATTAATAGCCATTTGACATATTAAGTAAGTCGGAATGTTTTGAATGTAAATAAAATAAAGATTATTGAGTAAAATTGTAAGGCGTACCGTTGATAGATATAGTAGCTTGATTACTGCAGTTTCCATTCCCGAAATTAACGATACGATTAGAAAGATTGGTAGGGGAGAGTGTCAATGAACCATTCTCTATATAAGCACAATTAAGCGCAATAATTAATGGAGAATTAATAGTGGAAGTAAAAGTATTTGCATCAATTCCTCTTCCTGTCGAATTACCAGTGATGGAATACACATCGTCAAAAGGATTAGATACCGTAGATTCGCCAGAAATCCATTCTGCATTCTGGTTGCAATTCCATGATATACTTCCACTAGTAGTATTGATAGATGCTGATTGAACATTTAATAAATACTTTAGATTACCATATTTATTATGCCCCATGTTTGTAACCGTAAAACCACTTACAAGAACAGGATTGTCATTATGAAAGTAATTAGTCAAAGCAATATTTATTACAGTTAAGGAATCACCGTACTTACGGGTAAAAGTTGCTGTAATTATACCTCGGCGCTGATTTCCGTCAGAACATAAACAGTTGCTTGTACCAAAATTAATTGTTAGTGTTTTTGGAAAAGTAAAAGTATCAGCAGGAGTAATGCTTGAAGTGGCACAGGAGGAAGAACGTATTTGCCAAGTTGTATTAGTAAATTCTACTACAGATTTAAGTACTCCTGTAAAAATATTCTCAACTAATGAATTGTTTTCAGCAGCTGACAAATCAGTGTCTTTATCTCTATCTGATTTCTTACAGGAAAAAAAAATCAATGAAAATAAAAAAAGAAGAGTAGCCGTTGTTAAACTGTTTTTTATTTTCATTGATAATAATTTGTAATGTAACTGATTAATACATCACAATGGTATAAGTAGTATTGTCGAAAACTACAGTAGCATTAGCATCGCATGTACCTGTTCCATAATCAAGGGTAATAGGATAGGTTGGGTAATTCGCCATAATTAATGTAAATTTACCTGCAACAATCCAAGGGCAACCAATATTAACTTGTAAAGAAGTATTAATAGTAATAGCATAGTTATTTCCTGTTGAAGTAGTCCCATTGGCTGTTCCGTCTACCATCCACACATCATCCAAAACCCAATAAGGTGTCGATTCTCCTTGAGTCCAAGTACGGGTTTGATTAGTACTCCAAGTTGTAATTCCTCCATTGGTATTTGTTACTGTAGCATTATTTACAACAACTGTATATACTAGATGTCCAGAAGAAATATGTCCTTTGTTTGTAATTGTTTCAGTTCCTTGAACTAGATTGTCATTATGATAAAATGCAGAATCGGTAACAGTTATTACTGTTAGAGAATCATTAAAACGTCCTGAAAAATTCGCTTTTATTTTTCCTCTTCTTTTTACACCATCACTGCAAAGTAAATCTGTAGGACCATAGTCTATAGTAACATTTTTAGGATAAACATTTAAACCAATTGGAGAAATTGTAACAATTGGATAAGATGTTTCTAAACCACGAATATGATTCGTTGTATCATTAGCTACTTTACTTACTTGTCCCCATATTCCTGCAAAAGCATTATCAGCATTGGCATTTTCTGTAGAAGCAGTATAGTCTGAAGGTTTTGGCTCTAAGCTTTTTTTACAACTTGTGTAAAATATGCTAACAAATAAAGCAAGAGAAAGGCTTGATAGAAGAATTCTAGTTTTCATTTTTTGATGGATTTAAGTTAATATTGAATCAAAGGTAATTAATTCTTTGATATGTAATAAAATCGTGTTCATATTTATTCTTTTCATCCACAATACCTTTTACCCGATTTGTTTCCTTCCATTCCTTCAAATTCAGTTCCGGAAAACAGGTATCTCCTTCAAAAGAATGATGAATTTTAGTTAGATAAATCTTATCAGAGAAAGCCAAACTTTGTTTATATATTTCGGCTCCACCAATGATAAATATCTCCGAATCGTTTTTTTCTTTGGCAGCAGATATGGCACTTTCAATGGAATCAACAACAATAGCTCCGGGAGCTTTATAATCTTTCTGGCGAGTAATAACAATGTTAGTTCTTCCAGCAAGAGGACGAAATTTTTCAGGAATTGATTCATAATTCTTTCTTCCTGTAATCACACAATGTCCCATAGTTTTATCTTTAAAGAATTGCATATCTGCCGGCAAACGCCAGATAAGCTGATTATCTTTTCCGATTACATTGTTTTCAGCGACAGCTACTATAATTGAAATCATAATCTCTTTTTACTAAACAGCAACATCAGCTTTAATATGAGGATGTGGATCATATCCCTCTAAAATGAAATCTTCATATTTAAAGCCGAAAATATCCTTTATTTCAGGATTGATTTTTAAAGTAGGTAAGGGGCGAAGCTCACGTGTAAGTTGCAAATTAGCCTGCTCTGTATGGTTAGAATAAAGGTGAGCATCACCAAGAGTATGAATAAATTCTCCCGCTTTTAAATCACCTACTTGTGCCATCATCATGGTAAGAAGCGCATAAGAAGCAATGTTAAAAGGAACACCTAGAAATATGTCTGCACTTCGCTGATAAAGCTGACAACTTAACTTTCCATTGGCAACATAAAACTGGAAGAATGCATGGCAGGGTGGCAATTTCATTTTATCAATTTCACCTACATTCCACGCACTTACTATCATTCTTCTACTATCTGGGTTCTGTTTTATTTGATTAACAACTTGTGTAATCTGATCGATTGTTCTTCCATCAGTAGCTTGCCAACTTCTCCATTGCGAACCATAAACAGGACCGAGATTGCCATTTTCATCTGCCCATTCATCCCATATTTTCACTCCGTTTTCTTTTAAATACTTAATATTAGTATCTCCTTTCAAAAACCAAAGCAACTCATGAAGTATGGATTTTAGATGAAGTTTTTTTGTGGTAAGTATCGGAAATCCTTCCTGCAAATCGAAACGCATTTGATAGCCGAACACAGATATTGTTCCCGTTCCTGTTCTATCTGTTTTGGTGGCTCCGTGTTCCAAAACATGGTTCATTAAATCGTGATATTGTTTCATTGTAATTTTCTAATAAGAAGTTTCAAAGGTAAATAGGGAGAATGAATTAAGAAGAATAACTTAAAGATACTTTTGAAAAGCTATCAACAAAAATTACATCAGGATACCGGCAATAGTTGCTGACAAATAAGAAGCAAGTGTTCCACAGAGAAGAGCTTTCATGCCAAGTTTTGCAAGGTCATGTCTGCGTTCAGGAACTAATGCGCCAATACCGCCAATCTGCATTCCTACACTGCTGAAATTTGCAAAGCCGCAAATAGCAACACTAATAATCAATGTTCCTTTTTCAGTAATTACCGGTACTGCATGACTAGTTAAGTTTTTAAATGCAACAAATTCATTCACTGTAATTTTTTGTCCCAATAAAGTAGCAGCACTATTAATATCTGCAGTTGGCACACCCATGGACCAAGCCATAGGGTAAAATAGTTTTCCGAAGATAAAGTCTAAAGTTAAGCCAGTATAAAAATGTCCCAATATCCAATTTACCATTGCTATTAAAGCAATAAATCCAATTAGCATTGCAATTACATTCATCGAAATTTTAAATCCATCAGCAGCTCCATGACTTATAGCGTCTATCAAATTGCTGTATTGACTTTTCACTTCCAACTTCACATTTCCCATTGTCTGAGATTCTTCAGTTTCTGGAAAAACAATTTTTGAAATTACTAAAGCACCTGGGGCAGCCATTAAACTAGCGGCGATAAGGTATTCCGCTTTCGCACCCATAGTTGTATAAACAATCAAAATTCCTCCTGCAATACAAGCCAGACTTCCACTCATCGAGGCAAGCAATTCACTTTTTGTCATTGTTGGCAGGTAAGGACGAATCATTACCTGTGCTTCTACCTGCCCCACAAATGCTGATGCTACATTACTCAAAGCTTCTGCACCGCTTACCCGCATTACAAAATTCATTGCTTTCGCAATTACAGAAACTATACGCTGCATAATTCCTGCATGATAAAATACTGCAACCAAAACGCAAACCAGAATAATAGTAGCTGTTATATTAAATGCAAAAACAAATATTTCAGGAGAAGTATAATCTACATGTTCGCCTTTATAATTTGTAGTAACAATGCCGCCATACACAAAGTTAGCTCCTTCTTTTGCGAACTGCTCTATCTTCTGCATTCCTTTACCAAGAAATTGAAAGAAGCGGGTTACTGGTGGCACTTTTAATACTAAAACTGCAATACATATTTGAAGTCCGATACCGCTAAGAACTAAGCGGTAATTGATAGCTTTACGATTGTTAGAAAATAAAAAGGCGATGCCGAAAATTAAAGCAATACCTATTAATCCAGTAAATCTTTCCATAAGTATTGTATTTTATTTTATGATTTCTTGCGGTTATTTAATTCGTCACGAATTTTAGAAGCATGTTCATAATCCTCATCGTGCAATGATTTCTCCAGTAATTGTTGAAGTTCTTCTGTTGATTTTTTTAATAAACTTGTTTCTTCCATTTCCATCATATTGTCATCTGCCGGAAGTTCTTTTGTTGTCGTAGCATCATCATCAAGTAATATCCCTGCTTTTGCGAGAATAAATTCATAAGTGTTTATAGGGCAGTTAAACCTTACAGCCAAAGCTATTGCATCTGATGTACGCGCATCTATTTCAACTGTTTTTCCAAGTTCATTGTGACAAACTAATCTTGCATAGAAAATTCCATCAACAAGATTATAAATAATTACTTCATCAATGGTTATCTCAAATCCTTCAGCAAAACTTTTAAATAAATCATGAGTGAGTGGGCGGCTAGGAGTCATTTTTTCTAACTCAATTGCTATTGCCTGTGCTTCGAAACCTCCAATTATTATTGGCAATCTTCTTTTGTTGCCTTTGGTTTCACCCAATACAAGCGCATAAGCACCAGTCTGAGTTTGACTATAGGATAATCCTACTATTTCTAATTTAACTTTTTTCACCGCATTTCCTTTTAATCCGAAATCACAAATCCGAAATCGCTTTACTGATTTGCTTTAAACTTTTTCACTGCTTCTGTGAGTTTCGGGACAATTTCGAAAGCATCACCAATAATACCGTAATCAGCAGATTTAAAGAAAGGTGCTTCTTTATCAGAGTTAATTACAACAATAGTTTTACTTCCATTTACACCTGCCAAATGCTGAATAGCACCTGAAATACCAATTGCTATGTATAAATCAGGACGTATTGCTATGCCTGTCTGACCTACGTGTTCGTGGTGCGGACGCCAATCCATATCAGCTACTGGACGCGAACATGCTGTGGCTGCTCCCAACGATTTTGCAAGGTCTTCTATCATTCCCCAGTTTTCAGGTCCTTTCATTCCTCTGCCTGCCGATACTACTAATTCAGCATCAGTAAGATTCAATTCCGAAGTATCTTTTTTCACTTCCTTCACTTTTAAAGGAGAATTAATTCCATCCAGATTAACTGCGAAATCAACTGCTTCAGCACTTCCATCTTTCAATTCAACAGGAAATGAATTAGGTAATAATGATATTATTTTTTTAGCCGAATGCAAAGAGTAAGTAGCAACTGCTTTTCCCGAAAATACATTTTTCTTTACCGTAAATGAATCTCCAGAAATAACAGGATTATCAACTGCTCCGGCCACTATCCCAGCTTTTAATTTAGTAGCCAATCTCGGTGCTACTTCTTTCCCTGTGAAGTCGTGTGCAAATATGATAACTGTCGCACCTTCAGCATTTGCAGCCTGTTCAATGGCTGAACTTAAATACTGACTATCAAGTCTGGCAAGTTTATCATTTTTTAATTTCAATACTTTTTTCGCTCCAGCTTTTCCCAAGTCGCTCAAATCAACATCACCAACTATCACTGCTGTTGCAGTAGTATTTAATTGTGCAGCTATTCTGCTTCCATAATTCACTGCTTCCAGCGAAGATTTTTTTACCTTCCCTTTCGAAACCTCTGTATATATTAAGACTGACATATATTTTATATTGTTATATTGTTGTAATGTTATATTTTTTTTTACGAAACCACTAATAAACTAATGACATATGAACTAAATCGCCTTAGCTTCTGTATGCAGTAATTCAATTAGTTTCTCAGGTGTGCTGGCATCAATAAATTTGCAATCAGTCCTTCCTTTCGATAATTCAAACAAAGAAATAGAAGTCAATTTATCAGTAGAAATTGCAGGTACTTGCAATAATGGTTTTGTGCGTGCAGCCATAATACCGCGCATGTTAGGTATGCGGGCTTCCGCCATACCTTTGTTGGCAGCTATTACCAGAGGTAAAGCACATTCTGCCACTTCAGTTCCGCCATCAATATCATGTTCAATAGTAGCTACATTATTTGCAACATCAAGCTTGGTTGCCATAGATACAAACGGCAGATTCATCAACTCAGCAAGCATTGCACCCACCATCGACCCGTTATAACTAATCGTTTCCTTACCTGCAAGTATCAGGTCGAAACCTTTATCTTTCGCATAAGCAGCTATTTGTTCAGCAACCGCAAAAGCATCATTCGGCTCCGCATCTATCCTCACTGCATCATCAGCCCCTATAGCCAACCCTTTGCGTATAGTAGGTTCGCTATCAGCAGCCCCCACATGTATTATTGTAACACTTCCTCCTTGTGCTTCCTTCAATTCCAAAGCACGTACCAACGCATACCATTCATCAAAAGGGTTAATTACAAACTGAACACCCGCCCCATTAAAAGCTGTATTATTATTTGTAAAACTAATTTTAGTAGTGGTATCGGGTACATTACTGATACAAACCAATATTTTCATAACACTTATTTTATATAATTTTTTTTAAAGAAGCGCAAATTTAACAATATCTATAATATAATGAATCGAGCAAAGTAAAATAAATCAAATTTGAGCGAATAAAGTTTCTGCCCATTACAAAAGTTCATCCCCACTCACACGCGGTATCTTTTTACTTTTATTTTTCGCTGCGCGGCAATAGCAAAAAAAGATACTTCTTGCGGGTTGGGTGCAGAAGCAAGTTTTTAATCCCTTATAAAGTTTTATAAAACTTTCTTTATCATTCATACCAACAGCCGTGATAAGCAGCCCTACAATTCATTCAACTAAATTCCTGAAGCAATATCTCCTAAGGAATTGTAAAGTTTATTTGTGTTGAAGCATTAACAGTTCCTAGTGGAGCCACCGTAAACGTAGTATTGGTAGTACTTACCCAATCGCCGGTGCTGTATGCCACGTTATCATCAGTATCATACATGGCATATAAATAATAAGTACCCGGATGAATATTATTGAAAGTAAAAGTTTGATTGTTTGATGAAAGCGTAACGTAACGCGAACGATAAATGAGGTTCGCAGTATTAATTGCAGTGCCTGATATTAGTGGCTGTGCCGATAGCATAAGCATTACCTTTACGTTAGGATTCGGAGTGTAGCCACTTGCATAACTATAACTTATAACCGCTTTGCCAAAGTAAGGCTGAGCACTTTCAGGATAAGGATCTCCGCCAGTGAGAGAATAATATATAGCTTCAGGCTGTCCGGTGAAAGTAGTTGAAAAATCTTTCGTCAATGTTTTTTTAGGAAAATTAAAATAACTCACCGCAGCCATACACGTTGTCGTATCCTGCAGTTTGGCTGTCCAACTCATGTGCAAAGTAGCAGCAGGTAACGTATTGGTTTTATTGGTGTACGATTTCATAAGCATACTGTCATTTATGAAAAGCACCTCGGTATAAGCGCGACTCTTGCCCTTTATAATTTCCGAAAACCGATAGTACGATTTCGCAGTCGATTCATACACACTGTCCGCCAAAAAGTAAGACACCCTCGTCATGCTGCTCCATGTGCCGCCATTGCGAAAGCATACACGATATTCATTATTACATTTCGCAATAAAATAACTCATATATATATTGTTTGCCGTATCCAGCTCACTCTTTTCCGAAATCTGATTCTCCGAAATAGGTCTGAAGTCAACCATCCAATTATTAAAGTTGCCAAGTGGAGTAGTAGAAGTAACCGGCCCATCCCAAATACCTTTCAACTTATTAAAAATACCAAACCCATACGTATTATTTATATCCGTATAGCTACTCACATTATTACCCGTGTTAGCAGTAGTGTTGCTGTCCGAATCCTTTTTTTTACACTGTTGAAACAGTACAGATACTGCTATAAAAGTTGCAGATAAAAGTAGAGCGATTTTGAAATTATTTTTCATGCTATTTAATTTAAGTTTTGTAAAGGTATTGCTTTTGGCGGTACATCATCTCGTTTTATACAACTTTTATTTGGGCGAATAAAAGTTCTGCTATCCATCAAGTTCCTTCCCTGCTTTTGTTCCAATCTTTTTATTTTGAAGAAAAATAAAAAGGATTTCCACGGCAATCAGGCGCAGTTGCAAATATGGAGTTCTTTATAAAGTTTTATGTGGTTGGTATTGTTTGCTTTGTGTGTTTTCGACTCCGCTCGAATAGACTTTGTAAATTTTTAAATGTTTGTTATTCTTTTAGTGTTTAATGAAATTTTTTATATTTTCTCCATCACT
>CAIRRW010000291.1 GCA_903881065.1 uncultured Bacteroidota bacterium | reverse complement strand
TCTGTAGATTAAGAAATATTTACAGATTTTTTAACAACGGGGATGTTGTCTTACTCGGAATTACGACACAATATTAAAACATTATTTTCAATTCTCCAAATATTTTTGCAATTATTTTTTATACCCTCTTATTATTCAAATTAGGAAATGAAAGAATTATTAATGCTTATACTTAAATAATCTAATCAAAAAAGGTTCGCGTTTGTTTGCTCTTAACTTATCACTCTTCTTTCGTTCTTCGCGCATTTGTTTCCTTGTCTTTTTGGTCTGAAGCCGTTTATCGTGTTCCTTTATAGCTTTTTTCTGAGCCCTGTCTTCCCTGCGTTGTTTTTTCCATTTCTCTTTAGCGGCTTGCCGTTGAACTCTAGCGGAAACTGCTCCTTTATTGCTTTCTCCTTTTGATTCTTTTACAGTTTGAGCTGCCATCGATAATGGCAACAAACAAATTAACACTACTATTATCTTTCGCAAACAATTTTTCATCCTTTATTTTTTGTTGCTACAAATTTAGATATTTAAACAGTAATAGTTATGACATGAAAATATATTTTCCTAAATCTGTTTATCTATACTACTGGTGTACAATACTAGCCAAATATAAATAAAAGCAAACTCTTCCCTATTAAAATATTAACAAGAGGAAGAATTTACTTTTTCCCTAAACCACTTCTCATGACGGCACAAAGGCATTCTTCAAGTGAATGTATACTTCGTTCATTTCTTTTGAAAAATGTTCCCTATTATCTTTCAATTCTGTTTCATGTTTCAAGAAACTATGTTTAAAATCCTCCATCTTCTCATAGAATTCTTTCTTCTGAGATTCAAAAGT
The DNA here is from genome assembly GCA_903881065.1 of uncultured Bacteroidota bacterium. Classification (GTDB taxonomy): domain Bacteria; phylum Bacteroidota; class Bacteroidia; order 2-12-FULL-35-15; family 2-12-FULL-35-15; genus 2-12-FULL-35-15. Next base: position 25,429 of record CAIRRW010000291.1, on the reverse strand, counting down.
ATCCTTTGCATCCATCTTTGCAAGCGCAAACTGAAGATGAAGTATTTCCATTTTTATTTTAAACATTTCCAATTCTAATTTCAATCTAGATTGAAGTTTTAATCCCAAAGGATTTCTTAAAATAAAATCTTCAATCTCCTGAATTGCTTTCGAAATATTCTTTCTCTGTTCATAAAAGGTATCCTTTGTGGTTGCCTTACCCAAAGCAAGCTGAACCATAAGCTCATCCAGTTTCCCTTTTAACTCAATAGCTTTGGCATTGCATTCATTCAGTTTTATCTTGAAGTCCGCAATAATATTATTGAAACTATTCTTTGTTTCTTCATATTTATCCACGGCTTCGGCTTTGCCAAGTGCAAATTGCAAACGAAATTCTTCTAATTCAGTAACTGCTTTTTTTAATCCATCAATCACACTATCGGTAATAGATTTTGATGTAGTTTCCATCTCCTTAAATTTTAGTGCAAAATTAGTTCAGCCATCAAAGTGAACCAATGATGGCTATCAAAATAAAAAGTGATTATTTTCACTAATGTGATTATAACCGATTTAGTTATTAATATTTCCCTTTAACAATTTCCGGATTTATCCTGTTGCTCAAGTTCTATTTGAGGTTGGTGCAGGTTGAAATGATTTTATTGCAGAATGAATTTCTTCCTTTCAAGTTGAATACCATTCGTTATTTGAATAATATAGATGCCACTTGCCATTGACGATACGTCAACAATTTTCTTTGCAACTGTTGTAAATGAGGAATAAACCAATTCGCCAAGCAAATTATATATTTCAATCTTAGTTATATTCTGAGATGCTGGCACATCAATTGTAAGATAATCAGTAGCTGGATTTGGATAAATGTTGAATGTAAAAGCCGAAGACTCATTAGCTGAAATACCTGTTGTAACCACATAACACTGGTTGATGTCGAACGGCATAAAATTTACCAATCCATAATTTATATTGTTATGTGCATCGTAAATAAATGACGATATGGTTGCCGAATCAGTAGTACACCAATAATTATTACTCGCATTAATATTACTGCTTGCCGTGTATTTTAAATCATAAGTAGTATTATTACAAAAAGTATTACAACTAATTGTACTGTTTGGGCTTATTAAATTAATTCCCACATTATTGTTTTCAATAGCATTCTTTGTAATTGTAATGGTTTCAGCGATATTGTTATCAATGCCAATGCTGCCATGGCTTATCCTGTTCTCAGTAATAGTAATTGTTCCTGATCCACAGGTAATATTATCTCCTATATTGTACTCAATATCATTACCTGCTATTACCGAATTATTATAAACCTGAATACCTGCCCCATTATTTATAACACTACAATTACCAATTGAATCATTTTGTATTGATATCCCCAAGACGCTATTTGAATCAATGGTACAATTTTTAATTACACATCTGGTTTCACATATACTTCCTGTTTGATTATTATTAATAGTACAGTTGTCAATTACCATATAAGCAATAGTTTCCAAACCTATCTGGTTATTTTTAAAAGCACTATTCCTAGTGGTCATATTATAACTATCCAGCGGACTTAAGTACCCAAAGCTTTTAAAACCTGAAGTATTGTAAAAAAAACTACAATTGTTAATATTCATATAGTGCATGTGCCATAGCAATCCAGCATCGCTGTTATATGCAAATGTACAGTTATTAACGGCCATCGCCATGTTATGGTCTCCATCATCTAAAAGCAATCCGTCAGTAGTATTACTTGTAAAGGTGCAGTAATTTATTGTTGAAGCATGAAGCCCTCTTATTACTAGCCCATTTGTATTAGTAGTGAAAGTACAACTGTTAACCAAACAAACCTCTGCAACAGAACTTCCAACAACCTGTACTCCATTAATATTTTGGGTGAAATAAGAATTGCTTATCATTAATGAATCTGACATAGTAGCATTAATACCATTGGTTGCGTATTGAAAATTACAATAATTGAAATGAGAAGTCATCGTTCCGCCATTTATATATATTCCTGGATAAATGCCAGCCACAGGCGAAAGAGAGTTACTGGTAAAAATTATAGAACCAATACTTGTTCCTTCAGCCATTAACTTCGCTTGCCTCAATTCTATCCTTTTATTATCTGCGAACTCAACCATTACACCAGGCTGAATAGTAAGTGTAACACCCGGAAAAACAACTACCGTATCGGTTACAATATAAGGGCTGTTTGCCAATGTCCAGGTAGTGTTAGCGAATATCCCTCCGCTTACATTTGTACTTGCGCTTACTGCTGCAGTAAGAACAGTTAACAACAAAGCCGTTGTCAGTACTTTTTGTATAATTGTTTTCATTGAGTTTGGGGTTTATGGTTTAAGGATTACATAACGAAGTAATCTAAATTCTATTGCAAAGGTAGCGAACTTTATTTTGGCATACGTTTTATACCCTACAAGGCTAATTTTTTTAGAAACAGCTAACCAACACCTTTACTTCCTTGCATCGTAAAATGCTTTTATTGGCTTGAAAGGACCATATATATGTTGTCGTACTGAAAAAGAATCCAAGTACGGCCCAATTGGAAAATCAATAGGCTTGAAGGCTAGATCAGGACAATCCTTTTCCAGCAATTTCTTTGGATGTGAATGAAGCGAATCGCAATTAATAAATGCTGCCACATCAAACGCTTCCTCATCTGTAAGTTGTGGCGGAGTAATTTTATCCATATAAGGCATACTCCATTTAATAAACCGTGCAGCCATAATATTCCTGTTCATGCTGCTTCGGAGGGCATAGCTGTTTTCTCCCCACAAAGGAGGATAGATATACGTTTCGCCCTCTGGTGTGAGTATTCCCTGCCCTTCAGGTCCGTGACATTTAACACATTTATCCGAATAAATTTTCATTCCTTTCTCCACATTTGCCGCTCTGTCAATCAAATTTATTTTTCCTAGATGAAGGCTATCCTCTTTAAAGCTAACTAATCGACCTTCACATAACCATCTAAAATACGACACCATCGCCCTCATTTCCCGCGAATCATACGGCAACTTCTCACCATTCATTGGATATTCAAAACAATTATTTATTCTATCTTCAATAGTCAACACCATTCCTTCTCTTGCCCTGTACTGTGGATATTTAAAGTATGTTTCCAGAAACCCATTACTGTATGGGCGCACAGCAGCATCTAAATGGCAATTCTTACAATTCATTTTATTGCCGCATAGTTTCATCACCACACCATTTGGTCCAAGATAATGAGCTGTCCTTGTAAACAATTCCCTGCCATATCGTATTTCATTTCCTGTTTTATTATGCGGAATAGCTGCTGTATCAGGCAATACAATGGCAGCAGCTACCGGTACTTTTTTCTTATCCGAATTACAACCCGCTGAACCAATCAAATAAATAACTGTGAACAATACTCCGAAAATTAATACGCTCTTATAAATTGCCTTCATTGCTTAATACTACTTTATTTAAAATTCATTCTTATTTATGTTATTTTTTGCTCTGCACTGCCACACAAATTACTTACCCTTTCCCTAGCCTTCCACCAAGGTTATTATTTATTTCAAGTTTCATAAGTATATCAGTCTGTTCATCTTCTCCTAAAATGAAAACATGTTTATCAAATTCCATAAACCCATTCTTTTTATAGAAACGTATTGCGCGTGGATTCTTTTCCCAAACACCTAACCAAATATAGTCAACATTTTTTTGATGTGCTATTTCCAATGCTTTGTTATAAAGCAGTTGTCCAACATTTTTTCCATGAAACTCTTTCAATACATAAATACGTTCTACTTCAATTGCTTTGCTATCCTTCAGTTCCGTTTGTGATTGTCCCGAATTTATTTTCAGATAACCGATAGTTTTATTGTTTGATGTTGCCAGATAAAATTCCGAATTAGGATTCGTTATTTCTGTTGTTAATTTGCCGATGCTAAAACCTTCAGATAAATACTTCTGCATATTATCTTCGGTATTGTCGTCAGCAAATGTCTCGTGAAATGTTTGTCTGCTTATCTTTTGCAGTTCTTCCAAATCGGATAGGGAAGCTTTATGTAAAATAACGGTATTCAATTTTCAGATGCAGTTTCAAATATATCGCTTATTCATTTTATTAAACATATCTAATATACTTTATAGCGCATTTTAAACAGTTTACTTTGTTGTTTTGCTGCCCATTTGTTTACCTAACTTTTCATATTCAATGTCGTTAGGTTCCCACAGTTCCAGTTTATTTCCTTCCACATCCAGTATATGTATAAACTTTCCATAGTCAGCCTTTTCGATAGTATCCACAATAGTTACACCACTCTTTTTCAATTCGGCAACAAGATTATCCATATTTTCAACTCTATAATTAATCATGAAATCCTTTGTAGAAGGTTCGAAGTATTTTGTTTTTTCATTAAACAGACTCCATTGTGTAAATCCTTTTTTGGTAGAATCTGCCCCTTGATGCCATTCGAACACAGCACCATAATCATTGGTATTCAGGCCGAGATATGTTTTATACCATTCTCTCATCTTTTTTGGGTCTTTACATTTAAAGAAGATACCACCAATGCTTGTTACCTTTTTTATCTTTTGCACTTCATCAGTCGGTTTTGTAAGCACAGTTTTAAGTGCGAAACCCGAACCGAATGACGTAGCAAGTGCTAAAATTATTAAAATAGTTTTTTTCATTTTATTGTTTTATAAATGTCCTATCCCCTTTTACACAGGTTAAAGTTAATTATTAAATTCATTAGCCTTGCTATATTTTAAAGTTAACATAAACTTTACAATAATTTATTTCCGAAAACTTTATTTAGTAACTGATTTATGTAAAATAAATGTAGTACGTTTGTATACTTCCAACTACAAAAAAACTTTCAATTCTTTTCGTAGATTTTTATGTTAACGGCAATAGTTATTGATTACGATGATTCAAATATAGAAAAGTATTTAAAGTTATTTGAATCCAGCCTTATTATTAAATTAAATAAAACATTTGTACAGGAAACCAAGGCAATTAACTATTTAAATAATTATCCTGTGGATATTGTTTTTGTGGATATTGAAATGTGCATTAATTCAAGACATAAATTGTTTTCCCATATTCAAAGTCAAATAATATTTACTTCTCACTCAAAAGATAATGCCTGCAAAGCTTTTGACATGAATGCTTCCGATTTTTTATTGAAACCCTTTACTTCCGAAAGATTTGATACAGCCATTAAAAAAGCTATTGGAAATATTGAAAGGTCGAAAAACAGTAGCAATGATAAATCAAAAGACTTTTTATTAGTACGTTCCCAAGGCCGATTAAATAAAGTTTTAATTTCGGAAATAATTTACTTTACGTGTTTAAAAGATTACACAGCAATTTACCTCGAAAATAATAAAAGAATTATCTTCAAGAGTACTATTAAAGCTATTTATGATAAATTAGATAAAAATTATTTTATTAGAATTAGCAGATCGGCTATCGTACCTAAAAACAGATAGAAGCTAAAAGGAAAAACATTATTCAGGTTGCTGGCAATCCATTCACAATTGGCCCCAATTTTAAAAAAGAGATAGATTTAGTTTTAGAACATTTAAACTAGTAGCCCTTAATTAATTTAACCCATATTATAAATACTACAGAGTAAAAACTCATACCTATTAATTGCAGCTGATTTTTAAATCTCCTTCCCCACACTATTACTAATTTATTCATTTATCCGTTTTAAATTAATGTTTCTTTATTCTAATTAGGATTCTGTATAAGCAGGCCATGTAACAAAATAAAAAAGCCCTGCATTTCTGCAGGGCTATATCTAAACAATCATGAAAATACAAGTAAATCACCTCTTATATTTCTTACAAATGTATTATTAATTTCAATTGGGTGTGGTTTATTTTTAAAAGTTTAACATTGTTTGTAGTTTTAAAGAAAAACTTTAATAAGTTAACAGTGATATAAATCACCTGATTATTTGACCAATTTGCTTTAACCGAAAGGCTACGATAAACTAATTTTACTATCGAAAATCAGTTAAATAATCTTTCAAAAAATGAAATCCTTTAAATTTATATTGCCATTCGTTTTTATAGCGTTTTTTAATGCATCATTCGCTCAAACTGCTGTTCGTACATCCACTACTTATACCAAAATCACATCAGCAACATTAAGTCAGGCTTTTGTAGGAACAAGTACCAACGGAAATTTAATTGTTGTTGAGTTGGATTGGGGTGACGTAACTCATACTGTTACTTCGGTTACTGATACTAAAGGGAATAAGTATAAACAAATACCTGCTGCATTTACAAAATGGAATGAGAATACCTGGAGTGCTGATTTATGGTATGCTTATAATATTACAGGCGGTGATGGAATCACTGTCAAAGCAACATTTTCTGGCACACCATCTACTTATTATCAAATATACATTACTGAATTCAATGGTATCCTCTCCACTTCCGACCCGTTGGATCAGGCATCAAGCGCTGCCGGCACTACTGCTAATGCAAGTAGCGGCAATAAAACTACAGGTGCTTCCAACGAAATGATATATGGTGCATTAATCGGTTCTAACGGACCTACAACTGCTGGCGCTTCTTTTACCATCGCATCTACAGCAACCGAAAATATTATTGAATTTAAAATCGGTGGTCCTGTAATTGCCAGTTATGATGCCACCTTTACTGTTTCAAATACTCCAACCAATAATTGGGTAGCTCAAATGGCAACCTTCCAAACCGCTACTTCTATTGTATTACCTATAGAACTTATCCGGTTTGATGCCCTCTTCAATACTGACAAGGTGGTTATCAACTGGACTACTGCTTCAGAAACCAACAATAATTATTTTACTATTGAAAGAAGTGAGGATGCTTCTAATTTTAATCAGATAGCCAAAATTACAGGTGCAGGTACTTTATCAGAAACTCGGAATTATACGTTCACAGACTATACTCCTATTTCAGGTATTAATTATTATCGACTAAAACAAACCGATTATAATGGCAAAACTACTTCATCTAATATTATTGCTATCAATTGTAAATCCGAAACACCTACTATTACTTCCATCTATATTGCTCAATCCGGCACTATTAATATTAAAATTAATGCGAATGTACCGGATAATTACACTGCTGGAATATATGATATGCAAGGAAGATGTGTTAGCAGTAAAAGTTTTTCTGCCGACAAAGGAACTACTGATTATATGCTTGATGCCGCATCATTGCATTATGGAATATATTTTATATCTATTGAAAGCTCATTAAACAGAGTAACACAAAAGCTGCTGATTCGATAGTACAAAGATTATCTATACAGTTCTAATTAATTTCATTTTGTTTTTTGTTTTGTTTGTGATTGCCTTTTATTTATAAGACTATTCATTATACTATTGTAGTAGATTTCAACTTTGTACGATAGCTTGAAAACACAGATGATTTGGATATAAAGCCAACGTATTTCAAATCATCAACAACAGGCAAATTCCAAGCACCTGTTTCATCAAATTTTTTCATAACACCTTCCATTGTTTCTGATGAAAAAACTATTGCAGGCGGCATTGTCATTAATTCTTTGGCTGTAATTTTGCTATACATTTCGCTTTTAAAGATAATGTTTCGTATATCATCAAGTATTATTATTCCCAACAAATCATCTGCTTTGCCTGTTACCGGAAATATATTTCTTTTTGTTGTTGAAAGTAGTTCTACAATTTTTCCTAACGTATCATCCGGTGAAAGTTTCTGGAAATTTGTTTCTACTAAATTTGATGTTCTTATAGTAGTTAAAATATTATGGTCTCTGTCATAGGTAAATATTTTGCCTGACAATGCAAGTTTCTTTGTATCCATTGAAAAAGGCTCAAAATATTTTGAAACCGCATAACTTATTGATGACACTATCATCAGTGGAATCATTAACGTATAACCACCGGTAATTTCAGCAATCAAAAAAATGGCTGTTAATGGCGCATGATAAAGCCCGCTTAAAATTCCTGCCATGCCTACAATTGTAAAATTACTAATCGGGAGATTAGTAAGACGAAGCATATTTAATGCCTTTGAAAAGAAAAAACCAAGATATGCTCCTACAAACAATGAAGGGGCAAAATTACCTCCATTACCTCCACTGCCCAATGTAATTGCAGTAGCTATTGTTTTCACAAATATCAGAACTCCAACAAATGAAAGTACAAGCCATTCATTGTTTTTATAATTATGAAAGCAACTGTTATCCAATAAATTTTCGGGTTGCTGTATAGCAAGTGTTTTAATACTTTGATATCCTTCACCGAATAAAGAAGGGAAAATAAAAATCAGAGCACCTAATAATATCCCACCTATTATAACATTCAGAAATATTTTGTTCTGTGATTTATTAAAAAGTCCTTCTATCTTAATGTAAGTTCGTGAATAATAAACAGAAATAAGTCCTGCCGATAAACCAAGCAGAATATAGAAAGGAACATTGTTATAATTAAATGGCTGTTGCAACTGAAACGACAGTAGAATATCATCTCGAAGAATAATCTTTGAAATCAAAGCACCTGTTGCAGCTGCTATTATCAAGGGAGTGAAAGCGGAGATGCTTATATCGATAAGCAGCACTTCCAACGCAAATAAAACACCGGCAATTGGCGCATTGAAAGCAGCTCCTATTCCTGCAGCAATACCGCAGGCAAGTAATAAGGTACGTTCCGAATAATTTAAATGATAGGTTCGTGCATAATTACTTCCAAATGCTGCTCCTGTAATTACAATTGGTGCTTCCAACCCTGCCGAACCGCCAAATCCTACTGTAAGGGAACTAGTAAGTATCTGTGAATACATTTGTTCGGGAGCCACCACACTCGATTTATTGGCTATTGCAAAATGTATGGTTGCCAATCCCTTCTTAAATTTTTCTTTTAGAAATCTTTTTATAACCAATGCCGTTAAAAACAATCCGATTAAAGGCAACAAAAGGAAAATATATTTAATATCACCTAACTTATTATAAGTAACTCCAAGAAATATATAGTGTGCAAATGTTTTTAAAACTACGGCTGCCAAGCCTACTGAAATTCCGACAAAAATACTTGATAAAAAAATGAATTGTTTTTTAGTAAGCCTGTTCTGTGTCCAAATAAGAATTGAATTTATTTTTTGTAGTGCGGCAAATTTCATTCGGCAAAGGTAATTGGATTTTTCAACTGCTATTCGTCCTCATTCAAACTATTTCCTTCGCTTTTTTAGCAATCATAAATAGTTCATGTTCTTCAGCAAATTTATTTTCAAATTGAATTACAGCTACAGCTTTTTTACCTTCGGCAGTCAGTTGGTAATCGCCTTGGCATTCGGAAGTGGCCGAATCAACCAATATTATTAATCCTTCTGCTAAACAAAGGGCAAGTAATTTTGAAATTACTTTTGGGCTTATTTTCTTTCCGTTTATTATCAATCCGTTTTTTAAATCCTTATGGCATTTTTTTCCTTTATGTATTGCAAGTAATAAGCTTTTCACCCATTTAGCTGATAATAATTTCTTATGATTTTTTATTTCCTTTAGTTCTTTTAAATAAAGAAGAACATCTGCATCGGTTAAAATAGTTATGTCTTTCATAGTTAGTTAGTTTAATTTTTACCAAAGATAAAATATTAAATACGAGCAACAAGTAAATGGTTTCTTTTAGGAAACCTTAATTAGTTTTATGAAAATGTATTATTGACTTTTGAGCCATCAAAACAAACAAATAGTGATTGTTTTTGATGGAGTACCGAAAGTTCTTTAAAATAATGCAGTATTAACAGGTGTTTTAGGACAACGTGCACCTTTTGCACCAAAACCTTAACCTTTTTTAAAAAACTCACACGTTTTGGTTCAAAACGTACATGTTTTTACTTAAAACGTGCATCTGATTTTCCAAAACGTGTGAGTTTTAAAAAAAACGTGCAAGTTTTGGGAAGAAACGTACACCAAATTTCCAAAAACGTGTGCGTTTTTTGAAAAAGGAACAGCAAATGAACAAAAAGGTGTGAGTTGTGAGATTTAAGATTTTAATACTATACTATAATGAATTAAAAACAGTAATAAATAAATAAACAATAACTAAAAACAAAAAATATGAAAACAGTAATTAATTGCTTACGCGAATTTGCTTTAATGCAGGAAGACAAACGCCCCACTTATATGCTTAAAAGTGGAAAATTATTAACCAAAAATACTGCCACTTTTCCGGCTATTCCAACTGATGGTGCTACCATTACAACAATGGGGAATAGCCTACTTGCTTCTTTAAGCGCAAAAGATGATAGTAAGGAAGAAATGAAAAGTTATACCGACATACTTGCAAAATGCATATCGGCAATGGAAGCAAACTATGACGCAGTTGACCTTGTAGCGCAAGGTGATGGCGGCATTGTGGCATTAGGTTGTGTCAACGGTACATCTACAAGTACTACCAGCACTGGCAATCCATCTACTCCCGAAAATCTGAAATATGTATATGTAGATGATGCAGGAGAAATAAAATTAACTGAAGATGCAGATAAATTATCGTATGGAATGTTGGTAATCTCATCAAACGACCCTAAAGTTACAGTGGTGAAATGCGGTAATACTCAATTAAAAATTACTGCTGCCGATGGTTCTTTTATTTTTGCTGATGTGGTTACTGCAAGCAAAGTAATAATTCAAAATCAAAAAGAAGGTGATAAAATAAATTCGTCAGTAGTTAATTTTAATCCAAATGGTATATCGCCCGTAGCAAGCCCAAAACCAGTAACTATTCCGCAGTAAACGATAATTAATAATAAATAAAAAGCTTCGTAGAAATACGGAGCTTTTTTTATTTGAAATAGAAATATCGCTGAATGGTAAAGTAATACATAGGCGCAATATGTGCGTAGGATTGATTAATTATAGGTTCGCCAACAGATAAATCAACACGCAAGTTGGAATGAAAAATAAATTGTACTGATGGTCGAAACTCCACATAACTGCCTGCTCCAAGCGCCGGAAAGTTAATGATGGCAACATTGTTTCCTTTATCAACTACCGAAGCACCGCCATATATTTTACCCACAAACTCGGCATATATATTAATGTTTGTTTGATTATAACTTTTATAATGTGCAGGCAGGCACAATCGTCCAAACGACAGAATTGCCGTAATCGCATTGCCATACTTAACATCCAGCGTTGAATCTTTTAACTGATAATGATATTTATGAGGAATGATGCCGCCAACAGTTAAAGACACGGCAAACTTATTTTTCAGTTGAGTGGCAGTAATCCCTGCTCCTATGCCGCCATTATCTCCCGTTAGGTTAGGTTCCGCTTCATAATGTGCTTCATTTCCTCCGGCAAGCTCCAGATAACCCGACATACGGAAATGCTGTTTCTCCCCATCCCTACTCAAAAACCGATACTTAATATTTAAATTCATACTCTCAAACTGATATAAATTTTCTCTTCCTCTGGCTACACCATTAGTATAATAGCCATTATCCGCATCCTGCTTAATAAAATCAGAAGGAAAATAATAACCATGATGGTTGGAAAAAAGAAACGATTCGGTAATCATTAATTTGGAAGTAATGCCAAACATAAATCGGAAGTTCTGTTGTGATCTGAACTGTGTTATCTCATTGAATCCTTCATTCGCTATGCGTATGCCGAGCACTCCTTTGGCAATGTTACTGGCTGGCTCGGAATGCGGGAAAAGTTCCTGAGAGAATGCTAAATTGCTTTTTACAAACAATAAAATAACTGAAGCCGAAACACATCTTTTAAAATAAAGTAACATAATACGTTTTGGATGATGAAGCATCTATATTTACAAGGGAAACACAAGGATTTGATAAGTAAGGTTTCCATTCTTTGTATTCGCTCTTTGGCATATACTTATCTCCAATAAATTTTAAGCTAACAGTTCCTTTAAATTCTTTGCTTTCCGTTACTTTAATAAAATGATAAGTATTATTTTCAAAATTCCAGCAACAATCATTGGCAACAGAAATATTTTCAATAGTAATTCCTGTATATAAACTACGCACCGAAAATCCGGCATCGGTAAAAGCTTTGGCAATCTTGTCTATTTCTACTTTGGAACCTTTTTTAAAAATAATTTTCCCATCAGTATGTTCCAGATTCATAATAACGCTATCAACAAAACTAAGCTTACGAATACTCATTTCAACACTTCGCGAGCAGGCAGAACAGGTAAGTCCGTTTACACCAACCTGTGCCCAACTAAACTGTGCCAGAATAAAAGATAAGTTGGAAAAAGAAAAGAAAATGAAGAGAAATAAAAACTTTAATTTCATGGAAAATAATTTATCAAAGGTAAATAATTTAAATTTCTGTAATGTTATTGTTGTCAATAAATGCGATATATACAGTTTTTTAAATACTTTTGCATCACCATAATATAATGTGAAACACCTTTTTATAATATTATCTATTACAAGCATTCTTTTGCAAACCTTTAGCAATAGCTTTATCCTTATTAATTATCAGGTGAACAAGGAGTATATTTCCAAGAATCTTTGTGAGAATAAAAACAAACCGATGTTGCATTGCAACGGTCGTTGTCATTTACAAAAACAACTTGCCGCACAGGATAAAAAAGACAAATCGCCTTTCTCACAAACCCTAAAAGATAAATTTGAATTACAATATATTTCCGATAATACTTCTCCTCTTATTACTTCCAATTCTGAAGAAGCAAAAGGAAATTCTGTTTATAGTTTCTCCGTTCCAACTAATAGTTTGGAGTCTGTTTTTCATCCGCCATCCTTTCTTATTTAGTCTTTCGCAAGGCTAATTCATCACATTTAATTGCATAGTTGCGAGGATAATTTATCCGAAGCAATCTCTGCTATTACTATAAGTAATACGTATATAGTGCCATCAACAGCCCTATTTAAGATTTGCCATTTACTATTAAGAAAATGAAACCAATAAAACATATTTTATTGTGTATGCTGCTTATCAAAAGCATCACATTATCATCACAAACATCCTGCGATTCGATGCAAGTATGCGATTGTATCTGGCACGATTTAAGTCCTGCAGGCATCATGTTCGGACATGAACATGCAAATGGTAGCTGGAAAATATCCTACCATTATATGAGTATGATAATGAAAGATAAATTATCAGGTAATATCAAGGTAGATGATAATTATGTGTTCAATTCATATATCATGTCGCCACAATCGATGCAAATGGACATGCACATGTTAATGGCAATGTATGGCATCACCGACAAGCTTTCTGTAATGGCGATGTTCAATTACAATGTGAATAATATGAGTATGACTGCCTTTCCGGGCACTACAATGATAATGGATGGCAAACCAATGGTAATGTCAACTTACACCAACATGACAACAAAAACATCCGGACTAGGCGATACCAAAATTTATGCTGTATATGCACTTATAAATAAAAATGCCAACCATGTTTTTATAAGTGGAGGAATAAACATTCCTACCGGAAGCATTACTATAAAAGGCAAAAGTGATGATATGATGTATCCAGATACACGCTTACCATATATGATGCAACTTGGTTCGGGCAGCTTGGATTTTATGCCGGGAGTATCTTATTTATTCAAAGAAGAAAAGTTTTCGGCAGGCACACAGCTAACTTTAATAGCGCGTCCGTTTAATAATTCGCTTGGATATCATTTAGGAAACGAGCTGAACGCCAATGCTTGGGCAGCATATAAATGGTTGCCATGGATTAGTACTTCAATTCGAGTAGAAGAAAATTCAGCAGCAAAAATATCAGGTAATGATGTTTCACTCATCGAAACCCTCGAGCCTGTTGCCTTCGCTACTAATTATGGTGGTAATACTATTAGTGCTTTCGCCGGCCTTAATTTTTATTTCAACAAAACATGGTTGCAGCATTGCAAGCTTTCACTGGAATACGGGCAACCCATTTATCAAAAGGTGAATGGTGTTCAACTAGCGCAAAAGTCAACACTTTACGCCGGTTATGCTATATTATTCTAAAAAATCAATTTAATTAATCTTAAAACAATTTAACAGTCAAAAATAAAATGAAAAAATATATTTCCATATTAATAATAAGTATTGCAACAATAACAATGTTCAACGGATGTAAAAAATCTGCTGACGATTCAGCAACACCAACCCCAGCTACCGGCGTTATCGAGTTTCACCTACATACAATGGTAGACTCGGTAGAAGTAGCCGACTATGACAGTGTTTATGTAATGTCTTCGGGAAGAAAAATTAAAGTGCATTTTGCTCAACTATACCTTTCTAATATTCAGTTACTCAAGCTGGATGGATCAGCTATTGATGTTCCGGGTGTAATTGTATTAAAAAAACAACAGATAGAACCGTACATTCTTGGCACTGTTCCTTCGGGCAATTATAAATCTGTACGTTTTAATGTTGGGTTACCTGTTGCCACCAATGCTGCCACACCAGTGGCTTCTGACAGCACGCTCAATCAACCTGTAATGTGGTTCGGCAACACGGCACAGCCATCAGGTTTTGTGTTTGTTAATTTTCAGGGTGCAATAGATACTACCGCTGCCGGCAATGGTACAGTAGCTCAAATGCAGTCATTCTCCTATAAAATAGGCACAAACAATAATTTGGTAACTATTCAATTACCTGATAATAACTTTACCATTGCTCCCAATCAAACACAACTTGTACATATGATGATTGATTACAATAAATTATTTACCGGAATTAATTTACATACAGCAGGCAATCTTATTATGAATACTGTTGCAGCCAATAGTACATCATTGGGGTTACAACTCAAGAGTAATGTTTCAACTATGATTATGTATCAATAATATTATTCAATTTAGATTATATAAACAATTAACTTTAATTAAATCACTAATTTTACAAAAATCAATATCATGAAAAAATCAGCAAAACTTTTAATCCTTCTTTCAGTATCTGTTTCATTTATTTTCACCGCCTGTCATAAAGAAGGAATAGGCGGCAATTCAAGCGTTAGCGGCGGAGTGTTCCACCATGAGAAACCAATACCGAATGCTGTAGTTTATATAAAATATGGTGCTACCGATTTCCCCGGAGCCGATGTAACTACTTACGACGACCATACTACAGCCGATGCAAATGCAAATTATGAATTTCATAATCTACGGATGGGCAATTATTATTTATATGGTGTAGGTTGGGACAATTCAATATCTTCAACTGTAACAGGAGGTATCTCTGTAAAACTTAAATACAATAAATCATATCCAACTGATGTTCCTGTTGTGGAATAATCCTTATGAAATAATTGTTGTCGAACACCTTGAATGAAGAATAAAAAATCATTTCTATTAATTGAAACACTCGCAGCAATCACCTGTTGCCTTTTTTCGAATTGCCGATATGATAAAGGAACACCCGATTACAATGGTTACCCTACCGAGGTTGGAAAAGTAATAGTAAATAAATGTGCTAATACCGGCTGTCATAATGATGCCAGCAAGGGTGGCGCCGGCGGACTATCATTACAAAGTTGGGATAAAATGTTTGAAGGCGGAAACAACAGTACCTGTGTTATTCCCTATCGGCATGACTTCAGCACCTGCTGTTATTCAATTAATACTTATCCCGATTTAGGAGTGTCGCTTGTACCTACTATGCCTTATAACAAATCACCTCTTTCGCATGATGATGTAAAATTGATTGAGAACTGGATAGATGCCGGAGCTCCCAACACATCGGGCTTTGTAAAGTTTTCGGATAACCCGTATCGTAAAAAGTTTTATGTTGCCAACCAGGGATGCGATGTTGTAACTGTGTTTGACGAGGAAACATTATTACCCATGCGTTATATAAATATAGGAAACAGTGGAGCCATTGAAGCTCCTCACGACATACAAGTTTCGCCTGACGGACAATACTGGTACGTTGTTTTTTATAAAGGAAATGCCATTCAGAAATACCGTACTTCCGACGATTCGTATGTAGGTCAGGCAATACTTAATGTTAATCAGCCGCCTGTAATTATCACCGGCAACTGGAGTACGTTTGCTATGACTAGTGATGGAAGTAAAGCTTACATCACCGACCTTAGCGGCACCAGCAGCGACATTGCCGAAGTAAATCTAAATGCGTTAACGGTTACCCATCATGTCGGATTTAATTCGCCACATGGTTCATGTGTCAGTCCCGATGGTAATTTCCTGTACATCACCGAACAGTATAACAGCAGCCAGATTTACAAGATTCCGGTAACTGATTTTTCTTCTTATTCACAAATTAATTTGTACAACACACCTCCTGCAGCCTATCTTAATTCGCATCAAATCGAGTTCTCACCTGATGGCTCAAAATACTTTGTAACCTGCACCGGCACTTCGGAAGTACGTGTAATGCAAACAAGCAATGATGCATTTATTACATCAATCCCAGTTGGCGGTTACCCTGCCGAGATGGCTTGCTCAGTAAAGAACAATCTTTTATTTGTTACCTGCGAAGAAGATACATTATCCTTTTCCGGCAAACGTGGCAGCGTAGCAGTAATAGATATGAACAGCAACACTCAGGTAAACTGGTCGCCAATATATACAGGTCATCAGCCGCATGGTGTAGATGTAGATGATTCAAATAATTTAGTATATGTAGCCAATAGAAATGCTGTAGCAGGCGGGCCTGCACCTCATCATACTTCAGTATGCGGCGGCAAGGATGGGTACATTACTTTTATTGACATGAATGCACATGCACTTGTAAAAACAAGTAAAGGAACAATTAAAAGTATAGAAGTTGCAGTAGATCCTTATGAGCTTGCTATACGCCATTGATGCCTGACAACAGTAATGATAAAGCAATAATTCTATTTGATGGAGTATGTAACTTATGTAATTCTTCTGTCAATTTTATTATTAATCACGATACAAAAAATTATTTCCTGTTCGCTCCTCTTCAATCAGAACAAGGAAAAGAACTGTTGAGTAAATTTAATCCAGAGGATACTCAACTAGAAAGTTTTGTTTTAATTGAGAATAATAAAATCTATTTGAAATCAACAGCTGCCCTGCGGGCTGCAAAGCATCTTAATAAACTATATTCATTATTATATTTCCTTATTATCGTTCCGCCATTCATACGAAATGGCATCTATGGCTGCATAGCAAAGAACAGATATAAGTGGTTCGGTAAAAAAGAGGTATGTATGATACCGAATGAGGAAATAAAAAGCAGGTTTATTTCTTAGTCTTTTTTTCAGTCAGCTTCAGTGTTCCCTTCTTATAATTAATCACAGCACCATAATTATACAGAATATCATTACCAAGCACCCCATCAATAGTAGGCACTCCTATTTTGCTATAGGCGGTATTCACATGTGATAAATCAATCATCGCAGCCTTGTAATTTTTAATTATCAAATCGCCAATCTTTATCTTTGAGAAAACAGTAGTATGCAAGTCCATCGTTTTTTTACCAATTCCTCTTATAGCATTTTTATTTTTATTCACCTGCTTAACGGTAATTAACTTAGTAATTCGTTCCTTATCAAACACTGTAGAAGAAGCTCCTGTATCTAATATCAATTTAACGGATTTACCATTTACATATATCTTCAATAGAAGATGAAAGCCTGTACCTCTATTAAAACCAATCACAGTAAAAGGGATAGTTGTTGTCATAATATATGTATTAAACTAAAAAGGCGTTCTTTCAGCATAGAAAGAACGCCTCTTAGTAATTATCTGTATTTATTAAATTGCTATTGTACTTAGCACGTTATTCATGTTTCTTACCGCGTCAGCACTCTTATTGAATACTGCTTTTTCTTCCTCATTCAATTTAATATCAACAATCTTTTCCCATCCATTTTTACCAATGATAACAGGTACTCCAAGACAGATGTCTTTTTGGCCATATTCGCCATCAAGATAAACACAACAAGGGAATAGTTTTTTCTGATCATTTAAAATACTGTCAACCAAAGCAGCTACAGCAGCTCCTGGTGCATACCATGCTGAAGTACCAAGCATTCCGGTTAATGTAGCACCTCCTACCATTGTATCAGCAGCTACCTTTTTCATTCCGTCAGCAGATAAAAACTGAGCAACAGGAACGCCTTTATAAGAAGCAAGTCTTGTTAATGGAATCATTGTAGTATCTCCGTGTCCGCCAATTACCATTCCTTCAATATCATTTGCAGGAGCATTTAATGCCATAGATAAATAACATTTGAAACGAGAACTGTCTAATATTCCTCCCATACCAATGATTCTGTTTTTTGGAAGTTTACTTTCTTTCAAAGCAAGGTAAGTCATTGTATCCATTGGATTACTTACCACTACGATGATCGCTTTTGGAGAGTGTTTCAACACGTTATCAGTAACACCTTTTACTATTCCCGCATTAATTCCGATAAGCTCTTCTCTGGTCATACCTGGTTTACGAGGTACGCCACTGGTAATTACTACAACATCACTGTTTGCTGTTTTAGCATAATCATTAGTGCTTCCACTCACCGCAGTGTTGAAGCCAATTAATGTTGCTGTCTGCATCATATCAAGAGCTTTGCCTTCTGCAAAATTTTCTCTTATATCAAGCAATACTACTTCTGAAGCGATTTTACGGAAAGATATTACATCAGCACATGTTGCGCCTACATTTCCTGCTCCTACTATTGTTACTTTCATTTTATTTAAGATTTTAAAAGGTTATTTTTTTGAGAGTGCTAAATTATAAAAGAAATGTCAATGCGGTAAGGAATTAAAACAGTTTTTATCAATTATTTATATGATTGTTATCAGCGGGAATCCTATGATAAAAAATCATTTACGTCAGTATTTACTGCCTTCGTATTCATACATTTTCCCTTCATAATAAAATCCTACCGAATTATTTCCATATTTAAAGAAAGGCAAGTCTCTGTACAAATACATTTCTCTAACTGGCTCTGTCAGAAAATTTTCATACACTTTCCCTTTATAAAAATACTTAGGGCGATTATTGCTATCCAGATATAGTGCTGAATTTGGACCTAATATTATTCCCGGTTGAGCAGAAAGTTTATCTACATTAAATATTTGTCCGCCATAAACTATCTTCAATTCCGGCTCAGCATAATACACAATAATGTTTTCTTTCACCTTTCGGTATGATGGAACAAACGTTTCAAGAGTAACACTTTTTCCAGCATAATACATCATGAAATTATCATTCACATCTGTATATACTACCATATTATCGGCCACTGTATAGGATTTAGGAAGTCGATCGCTTATTACAGAAAAAGTCCCATCATAGAAAACATCAAATGCATTATTAAACCTATCAAGGTAAGCAACTGTGCTAAATCCGCACTTAAAATTTCGGATATTATTTAATTGGGAATCGAACACCTCATCGTTAAAGAAAATTTTAAACTCATGATTCATATCGCTGTAAGCAAAAATATTCTTTCCAGTTTTACTAGTATCTATAGCTTTTACAGAAAATCCTGATTCAATTGTTTTTATTTCACCATTCTGATACGCTTTAATATTCAATGTTCTTACCTCCTGCCAGGTAACAATATTATCTCCTGCAAGGTAATTTTGCGCCCATGACGAAAGTTGACTTTTCTCTCCATGCTCAAAAATCATTAGTCTTTGCTGCATTTTATATACAAAAGCATTAGCTGTTGCTATCATCGCGTTAGGTACTGCTTCTTCTATGGTAATTACTTCGCCACCATAATACACTTTTAAGTTTCCCGACTGGCTAACATATGCTACGTAATCATTTCCGGCTCTAATACTATCCACCGGCTCTGATTCCAACTGAATATTTTTACCATTATCAAATACATAAAAATGATTATAATAATCATAATAATATCCCAACCCTTCCTGTGCTATTGCATTGGAGAAGATTGCAATCAAAATAAAAGTGTAAAGTATTTTTTTCATTTACGTTTTATTATTGCAAAGGTATTGCAATTTACCATTCATTGTAATTGAATTGTTGTTGCTTCTATAGTTTGGTTTTTAAAGCAACAAGTTAACGTAAGGTAAATGAATTAAGACAATCCTCTCATAATTCCATCCTTCGATTCGCGAATGAAATTAAGTATCTGTTCCTTTTCGGCAGAAGCAGGAGCTTCCTGCTCAATTATAACCAAGGCATTCGATACGTTATGACCTTTTATATAAAGTGTTCTATAAATATCTTCAATCTCCAGAACACGCTCGTTGGTATATCCTCGTCTGCGCAATCCTATTGAGTTAATTCCTATATATTGCAATGGTTCGCGAGCAGCTTTTGTAAATGGAGGTACATTTTTCCGTACTAATGAACCTCCTGTAATAAATGTATGTGCTCCAATAGTTACAAATTGTTGAACAGCAACTAATCCTTCCAGTATGGCATAATCTTCAATTGTAACGTGTCCGGCAAGATTAACGCTATTGGCAATAATCACATTATTACCGATGATACAATCATGAGCCACGTGTACATAGGCCATCAACAAACAATTACTGCCAATGGCTGTTTTCATCTTGTCGGTAGTTCCTCTATTTACAGTTACGCATTCGCGAATAGTAGTATTGTCTCCTATTTCAACTGTAGTTTCTTCACCGTTAAATTTCAAATCCTGAGGAATAGCTGCAATCACAGCACCAGGAAAAATGCGGCAATTCTTTCCAATTCGAGCGCCTGGAAAGATAGTTACATTAGGACCAATCCAAGTACCTTCTCCAATTTCAACATTTTCATATACTGTTGAAAAGGGTTCTACCTTAACGTTTGTGCCTAACTTAGCATTAGGATGTATGTACGAGAGCTGGTTCATTATTTTTCACTTTTACAATTTGTGCCATCATTTCGGCTTCCATCACCGGTTTGTTATTTACATATGCAATGCCTTTCATGTGGCAAATTCCTCTGCGGATAGGAGTTACTAATTTTAACTCAAACACAACAGTATCACCTGGTATCACTTGACTACGAAACTTTACTCCATCTATTTTCATAAAATACGTAAGGTAGTTTTCCGGGTCTGGAACTGTTTTTAATACGAGTATTCCACCTGATTGCGCCATTGCTTCTACCAACAATACTCCTGGCATCACAGGATTATCTGGGAAATGTCCTTTAAAGAATTCCTCATTCATCGTAACATTCTTCACTCCAATAACTGAAGTAGGAGTTAGTTCCATTATTTTATCAATCAATAAGAATGGCTGACGGTGAGGCAAAAGCTTCTGAATATCCATTATATTTAGTACTGCAGGCTTATTTAAATCAAAAGTAGGTGTCTCCTTTTTCTTTGATTTAATTAATTCCTTTATCTTTTTTGCAAAAGCAACATTACCTGCATGTCCTGGTCGGGCTGCCAAAACGTGCATCTTTAAAGGTGTACCAACCAATGCTAAATCTCCAACAATGTCCAGCAATTTATGTCTTGCCGGTTCATTAAAGTAATGAAGAGTAGTATTATTCAATACCCCTTTCCCCTTAATTTCCACATCTTCGCGATGAAATACTTTCTGAAGGTGAGCGATTTGCTCTTTGGAAATTTCCTTATCAACCAATACGATCGCATTGTTTAGGTCTCCACCTTTAATTAAATTATGAGCAAGCAATGCCTCAAGTTCATGAAGAAAAACAAATGTGCGACACATTGCAATCTCTGTTTTAAACTCACCCACATTATAAATATGCGCATGTTGTGTTCCCAATACATCCGAATTATAATCTACCATAACAGTTAATCTGAAAGATTCCTGAGGTACGGCAAGCATTTCTACATTCTTAATTGGATCCTCGTAAGTTAGATTTTCTGTAAGTTCAAAATAGATGCGTTCAGCATCTTGCTCAACTATCTCTGCATTTTGAAGAACTTTTATAAAGGGCATTGAACTACCATCCATAATTGGCATTTCAGGTCCATCAAGCTGAATCAAAACGTTATCAATTTCCATCCCGACTAAAGCCGCAAGAACATGTTCAGTAGTATGCACACGTGCTCCATTTTGTTCCAAAGTGGTTCCTCTCGAAGTATCCACTACATTATCTACATCAGCATCAATTATAGGATTATCAGGCAAATCAACACGTTGAAATTTGTATCCATGATTTTCCGGTGCTGGGACAAAAGTCAAATTAACCTGCTTCCCAGTGTGTAACCCTACACCAGATATAGATACTGGATTTTTTATTGTTTGTTGTTTAACAGTCATTTTCTCTTTTGCTCTTTGAAATTGATTATTTATAAGTTTTCAAATTTATGCAAATTAATCACTTCTTAGGATTTAGCCCCAATTTTATTTGCCATAATAAATGTTAAGAAACCTTTATTTAGGATAACATAAATAATATTTTTTTATAGTTTTTGCAAGTACTTTTATATTTAACTGGTCCGAAGCATCAGTAATATCCATTACTTTGCCATCTTTAGATAAAATATTTATTCTGATTTTGTTCTCATTATAGGCATCATTCTGAATGTTTCCTGTAAACACAAAGTAGTCGACTTCATTATCTTTTAACTTGTTTTGTTTTTTTACCTTTTCTTTAACCGATTTTATATCTGTTTCTTTAAAAGGCAGATTTTGCAATTCAATTTTAAATAAATCCCTATTGAGTAATTTAGTGCAAAGCATTGAAAGCACTTTATCCTCATGCGAAGCCCATACTTTTACAGAAGCCATAATATCGTAATCATCTAGATGAGCAAATGAATCAAGCAGTTCAGGCTTTGTTTTAAAATCATTTTTACTGAATTTATTATAGAGGAACACTTTCAAAGCAGGGGTGCAAAATAGTTCTTCCTGCTTCTCGGCAAGTTCTTTTGCACGTTTTAAAATGTTAACTAATAAACTCTCGGCACTTATCACTGTCTTGTGTAAATATACCTGCCAATACATCAATCTGCGGGCAATTATAAATTTCTCAATGGAATAAATACCCTTCGCTTCTACCGCTAATTCATCATTTTTGACATTCAGCATTTTTATTATCCTATCTGAACTGACAACACCTTCGGAAACACCTGTAAAGAAACTATCCCGCTTGAGATAATCCAAACGATCCATATCCAATTGGCTGGAGACTAACTGATGTAGAAACTTCTTCTCATATTTATTATTAAAAATCCTAATTGCTAATGACAGTTCGCCTTTAAACTCTTCATTAAGCCTATTCATGAAGAGTTCGGAAATATCTTCATGGGTAATATGATTTACAATACTATGTTCGAGTGCATGCGAAAAAGGACCATGTCCTATATCATGTAAAAGAATTGCAATCGTTACACCCTTCGCCTCTTCATCAGTTATCTCATTTCCTTTTGCCCGCAACACTTCAATTGCTTCAGTCATTAAATGCATTGCTCCCATAGCATGATGGAAGCGGGTATGCAGCGCTCCAGGATATACAAGATTAGTTAATCCCAATTGTTTTATCCTTCGCAAACGTTGAAAGTAAGGATGGTCTATAAGGTCGTAAATTATTTCGTAGGGTATGGAAACGAAACCATAAATAGGATCGTTGAATATTTTTAACTTGTTAGGGAATGAATTCATTGCGGACAAAGATAATTTATCTTTTTTTAACTAAGGCAAAACAATAATATATCCCTTCGCAAGTTATATATGTATTACTTTTATAACCTAAAATAACTACATGTATGGAACGAATTCAAATTTTATGGGCTGATGATGAGATGGATTTATTGAAACCTCATTTACTATTTTTAAAAGATAAGGGATACGATGTATTTACAGCAACTAGCGGCGATGAAGCGCTGGAGTTAGTAGAGAAGAATAGTTTTGCTGTTGTGTTATTGGATGAAAACATGCCTGGTCTTTCCGGTCTGGAAACCTTGAGCCGTTTGAAAGCAAAGCATTCCGACTTGCCAGTGATAATGATAACTAAAAGTGAAGAGGAACACTTAATGGAAGATGCAATAGGTTCTAAAATCTCCGACTACCTTATAAAGCCTGTTAATCCTAATCAGATATTATTATCTCTCAAAAAAACATTGGATAACAAACGACTGATTTCTGAGAAAACAACATCTAATTATCAACAGGAATTTCGTCAGATAGGAATGACGATGGGCGATAGACTGAGTTGGAAAGAATGGTCGGAAGTATATAAAAAGCTGGTGTATTGGGAGCTTGAACTGGATAACAGCAAGGACGAAAGCATGATGGAAATATTGAAGATGCAGAAATCCGAAGCCAATAAACTGTTTGGTAAGTTTATTGAAAATAATTATATAGGTTGGCTGAATGGTAAAACTCAAAACCCTCCTTTGTTTTCTCATACTGTATTTAAAGCGAAAGTAGCACCAATGCTAGATAAAGAAGAAACTACGTTTGTTGTGTTGATAGATAATTTGCGTTATGATCAATGGAAAATCATACAACCGATAGTTGCCGAATATTTTAAAGTGGATGACGAAGATTTATACAACAGCATTTTACCTACAGCCACACAATATGCTCGTAATGCATTTTTCGCAGGACTGATGCCTTCTGAAATTGAAAAACGTTTTCCCGGTTTGTGGTTGAATGATGAAGATGAGGGAGGGAAGAATATGCACGAGGAAGAGTTCCTTGCTGATCAGCTAAAGCGATTGGGAAAAAATGTGAAGATGAGCTATAATAAGATTACTAATAATGCAGCAGGTAAAAAGTTAGCTGAAAATATGA
Source organism: uncultured Bacteroidota bacterium (assembly GCA_903881065.1). Classification (GTDB taxonomy): domain Bacteria; phylum Bacteroidota; class Bacteroidia; order 2-12-FULL-35-15; family 2-12-FULL-35-15; genus 2-12-FULL-35-15. The sequence continues at coordinate 785 of CAIRRW010000291.1, read as the reverse complement.
GTAACCTGATGCAGAATAAATTGAATGTGATTGTATATAACTTTGTTGATATGCTATCACATGCTCGCACCGAAATGGAAGTAATTCGCGAGTTGGCTGATGATGAAAAGGCTTACCGTTCCATCACTTTATCTTGGTTTGAAAATTCGCCTTTGCTTGATATCATCAAACAAATTGCTGCCAAAAAATGCAAGATGATTATTACAACCGATCACGGAACAATTAAAGTTACTGAACCTTCCAAAGTAGTAGGCGATAAAAATCTTACGACCAATTTGCGCTACAAACAAGGCAAAAGCATGAATTATGAGAAACGTGAAGTATTTGAGATTAAAAATCCCTCAGATGCTTTTTTACCTAAACAAAACATCAGTTCTGCTTATGTATTTGTAAAAGAAGATCGGTTTTTCGCGTATCCGAATAATTTCAATTATTATGTAACTTATTATCGAAACACGTTTCAACATGGCGGAGTTTCTCTGGAAGAAATGATAATCCCTTTTATTACACTAAGTGCAAAATAGAATAGAAATACATAACCTTTCGGAACTTTCTATTGCTGCAAAGCAATTATTAAATACTTTTCCTGACAAAAGAATATTTGCTTTTACCGCTGGAATGGGAGTAGGGAAAACTACTTTTATTAAAGCCATCTGCGAAGAACTAGGTGTTACCGATACTATTTCCAGCCCTACTTTTTCCATTGTAAACGAATATATTTCTAATAAAGGAATTAAAATATATCACTTCGATTTCTATCGAATAAAGTCAATTGAAGAAGTATA
>CAIRRW010000290.1 GCA_903881065.1 uncultured Bacteroidota bacterium | reverse complement strand
TGCCAAAAATTCTCCGCATAGGTGAGCGCTGACATTCGTGTTCGTGTTCGTATTGTCGACATCGTTCAACGACAAGCTGAAGCCTGAACCGAAACAACTGACGCTCCACAGCGCACAACCCAATTCATTAATAATTCAAATCCTTATCAATGTATAATTGTCTGCAAGCTTCAAAACCTGCCCTTCCAGCCTCTTGACTGCAATAAGCAAAGCGAGCGCCGACATCCGCGTTCGTGCGCGTAATGCCGACACCGCGCAACGACAAGCCGAAGCCCGATGGCTGTGTATCATCCTTTTCCTGAATAGGCCAAGGATACCATTTCGGTTGATCCCAGTTGCCAAAGTCGGCTTTCCATGTCGGATCAATTAACTTGTTAGTTCCTTCAATTATAACTGCCAGCTTGTGATCAGCTATAAAATGTTTTTGGTCTTTCTCCGGAAGATGTGCCACGATCGGCATATCTTCCGGTTTTCTGTTTGTCAATGCACAAGCCTCTTCATAGCTTGGAATTACGATTTTAGTTTTGCTCATTTTATTTATTTATTTAGATTTTATTTATAAACGATTAATACTTTTTCAAATATTTCAGGGAAATACTTAAATGCGTGTCTGAATGTTTTTTCATCAACAAAGCAAAGGCGAGCGCCGACATCCGCGCTCGTGTCCGTATAGTCGACACCGTCCAACGACAGGCCGAAGCCCGTTGCTTTAGAATCATCTTTAACTACCCAGAAATAACCAAAATACTTCCATTGGTTTCTGTCCATAAAGTCCATCACTACACCATCATTCAGCACTTTGTTAATCATATCAAGCTGCAATATGCCCTGTGCCGCTATCATTCCTTTTGATTCTCCTTTATAATCAAAAAGAGATTGTTCCTCACTGGTAGGTTTCGCAATAGCGTAAACTGCTTCCAGTGTTGTTACCGTACTCAAGTCTAATTTTTTCTTCATTTTAATTTAGTTTTAGTTATTATTTATTTAATTTATCAGGTATTCAATCATTTCTACTTTTCCCATCATTCTATCAATCACCAGCGCCATATTTACCACATCAGCTTCCTTCACTACCTTTTTTACTTTTCCATTCGCCACAGTCATCTTTAGAACCTTACTGGCACCTTTCTTCACATATCCCATCACTTCACTATTCTCATTTGATAATTCTTTTGCGCCTCTACAAATTTGTCGGCAACCATCGTTCTATAAGTCACATTCTCATACAAGTTTTTTAAGTGTAATTCACTCAGCGTATTTAAGTATTCAGCCGGCAATCTTGGTTCCTCAGTACTCACAGTAATGATATGGTTAGTACGCAACACACTCAACGCAAACGTTGCAGGATTCAATTCGGACAACGCTTTCTTTTTTGATTTCGATTTTTGGCAAAGCTTCTTCCATTTCAAATCATACTCAGTATGCAATACATCATAGTTAGCGCCATTCACACTATTTTTTATATAGAAGGCATCCATCAGCTTTCTTAGTTCATTCTGGTAGAACTCCTCATCAGTCAATTTAATTTTCTCCATTTCCTTTATTTATTAATTCA
>CAIRRW010000289.1 GCA_903881065.1 uncultured Bacteroidota bacterium | reverse complement strand
AATTGTTTTTCCAGTCTATCTTTTTAATTGCAGGTCCTTTTGTATTAATAAGTGCGATAGCAGGCGCATTCTATCAATCTAATGCCATATCAATGTTTTCAATTGCAAAGATGGCACAGGGGAATGTTTTTTCTCGATTGAAGGATCAACTCGGCTGGCCTTATGTACTTTTTATACTTGCTGCATTAGTTGCAGGATTGATAATCGTAAACACCGTTTATTCCTTTATGTTAAATTACAATGAAAAAGGACCGGGAGGATTTACTGTAAATGATGTTAGCAAAACAGTTGTGAAAAATCTGGGTAATGTTATTTCTGTGTTTTTTGTGTATACGTTTTTTATGCTGCTTATTTTGGTAGTTATAGTAGGAATAATAATAGGAATTTCCAGTGCTGTTCCTGCACTTGGAGTGTTATTTATTTTTCTGCTGATAATAGGAATGATGATTTTATTGCCTCCAATAATGTGGCAACTTTCTGCGATTTATATGGTAAGAATGAGTGAAAATAGAGGGATAATTGAATCATTTAGTCGTACCAGAGATGTTATGCGTGGTAATTTCTGGTGGACGTGGGTTATAATCGTTTGTTCACTGATAGGTATTAGTCTGGCAAGTGTAATATTTGCGCTTCCTCAAGGGATATACCAGATGGTATTAATGTTTACCCGCATAAAAGGTGGCAGCGACGATGTGTCTATATCTTTTATGATAGTTGCTACTGTTTGTACCTTTTGCACTACTATGCTTTATAGTGTATTATATGTTGTGTTCGGCTTTCATTATTTCAGTCTTGCTGAAAAGAAAGATGGCTTGGGATTAATGGAACGCATCAACGAAATAGGAACTACTCCCAATAATAATGTTGAGCAGAACTATTAAATTTTATTATTTTATTGTTTTACTGCTATGTAGTTTATATAGCACAAATGCGTATTCAAAAAAGGATAGTGCAAAAACAAGTATTTCCATCCCTATGGATTCGTCAAAAATAACGGTAAGAAAACCAAGTGAGGAAGAACAAAAAACAATTTTAGAGAATAAAGATTATAAATATGACAGGATTGGACCTGCTCCAAAATCTTTATGGGATAGATTCTGGGAATGGTTCTGGAGACAAGTAGATAAAATATTTAAAACAAAAGGAGGAGAAGTTGGCTGGCATATTTTCGAATATTTATTAATTGCTGCAGCCATTGTTCTTATCGTTTTACTTATTCTTAAGAATGATGTACGTGCATTGTTTTACGGGAAGAGCGCTTCTGTACCCATAGATTTTAAAGAGTTTGAGGAAGACATACATAAAATTGATTTCGATAAGTTGATTGAAGATGCACTGTCAAAAAAGGACTTTAGAAAGGCGGTTCGATTGCATTTCCTGAAATTATTAAAGGAACTTACCGACCATAATCTTATTAAATGGCAACTGGACAAAACGAATAATGATTATTCGATGGAACTTGCAAATAGCAGATATAATAGTACGTTTAAAGAATTATCATTAATGTATGAATATATCTGGTATGGTGATTTTCATTTGGATGAAACTAATTTTATCAGCACAATTGCAAAATTTAAAGAATTTAAAGTATAGTGTCTAAAGCCAACAGAAAATATATTATTGCTTTATCCATTTGTTTCATCGGATTAATTCTGTTGCAATGGTTATCTCCAAAACCGATTAACTGGAAATTATCTTATATGAAAAAAGATAAGATTCCGTATGGCACCTCTGCTTTGAATGATGCGCTACCTTCTATTTTTCCTGCACAAAAAATCTCAACACAAAATGTTCCTATATATAATGCGTTAAAAGGAAATGAAATAAATAATTGTAATTATATTTTCATTAACCAAACATTTCAACCGGATAAACTGGATACACGTGAGTTATTGAATTTTGTGGGGAAAGGGAACTCCGTATTTATTGCAGCTAATTATTTTTCAGGAAAGTTTGCTGATACATTAAAAATAAAGACAGATGATTATTTTGATGCAAAAACGGATGCAATAAAAGATTCTGCGCTACTATCCAATATTTATAAACCTAACGACAGTGCGAAAATTAATTTTGTTAATCCTGAGTTAAAGAACAAAATTGATTATGTGTACACAAAAGGTATT
>CAIRRW010000288.1 GCA_903881065.1 uncultured Bacteroidota bacterium | reverse complement strand
CCTTTTAAACCAACAGGAAATTAACATGGCAACAATAACCAATTGGACTTGGTCAATAACCAGTCTTTCAACAATGCCTACATTGGAAGGACAATCAAATGTGGTTGTCAATGTAAACTGGAATTTATCTGGAACAGACGGAACTAATACTTCTACTATTGTAGGTAAAACACCTATTACTTATGTAGCTGGTTCTGCTTTTACAGAATTTCAATCATTAACTGAAACACAAGTTATTGAATGGGTACAATCTATTTTATCTATTGTTGGTGTTAATAGTTTAAAACAAGCAATACAAAGCCAAATTGATAGCTTTAAAAATGCTGCTATTATTGAATCAGCACAACCGTTGCCTTGGGCAATTACAAAAAGCTAAGGACATATAAATGACAACATTACTTCCAAAACACGAACAAGTAGGCACAGGTGCAGTTAACAGGTCTATTAGTGACAAACTAAATGAATGTATTAGTGTTTTAGATTTTGGTGCAGACCCTACAGGTGGTTCTGATAGCTCTGCTGCTATTCAAGCTGCCCATAATGCTTCCGTTGCTAATGGTTTCCCTGCAATTTATTTTCCTGCAGGTATTTATAAAGTAAACACAGGTTTAAATTGGTCTCCTTTTGTTACAGCAAGTACTACAGGGCGTGTTGTTATCAATACGGCTTTGACTACTGGTACTTTATTTCATATTAGTGCTGAGTTTGGATATGAACCAACGGCATCAGGTCAACAAAGTAAATCTGTATTTAACGGCACTTTTACGCTTATTGCTACACAAAACAATACAACTTGCGTGGCAATGGCTTTTGGTACAACTGGTACAGACACAACAAAAATGGCGTGGGGTATTGATGTTTCTAATGTTGTTACACAAAACTTTTGGAACGCCGTTGTATTTTTAAACGTATCTTTTTTAATTAAATTTTATAATTGCGACTTTTTGGGTAGTTATGATTCAACGCAAAAGACAAATACCTTTGGTATTTATCAAGCATTAACGCTAACAAATGCAGGTGAAAATATTGCTTTTTATGGCTGCGTGTTTGAAAACTTAAATTATGCTATTGCTGATAATTCTGGAACCTCAGGTAATTTTTTAGAGATTACTTTTAACGTATGTTCTTTTGATTACAATAATTCTTTATTGGCTGGCGATGCTACACATAGCTTATATAAATTTAATGATTGTCATTTTGAATGGGACGGTGTACAAACTTTATTTAACATTGTTGGTGCTACTATTACTTGTAGAGATTGTTCTGTATATATCCCCCCAGGAGCTGTTTTTTTTACGCCTTTATTTGCAGGTATTACGTCAATAGGAAGTAATCATGATGGTCGTTTAGATATTAGTGGAACTAAATGGATATTACCAGCAGGTTGCACTGGTTTAATCTTTGTTGCTTCTACAACATCTACAGCCGTTGTAGAATCTCAGCCTGATTTTACTCTTGGTAATACACCAGCATATTATGCTTATGGTGTTGCTAATGCTAATATTGAATACAATACTACTACTATATCAAAAGCATATGCTCCTATTTGGAATGCTGGAGGTACTGCACCAGTTTTAGGTAATGGCACTATTGTAGGCAACTATACTCAAATTGGTAATATGGTAACGGCTGAAATTGTCTTAACTATGGGTTCTACTACTACATTTGGAACAGGCAGCTATACAATTACTTTACCTATTCAAGCTGCAACTAAAAATGTATCATTTATTGGTAATTGGATGGCTAATAATTACGGCATTCAAGAAGAATATGGTTTTGCTAAAATTGATTCTGCAGGTACTCAATTAGTATTGTGGGTTCCTTCAGGAACTGCTATACTATCAGCAGTAACTAATACTGTTCCCCATACTTGGAAAAATCAAGATAGTATTAGTATTTCTATTCAGTATCAATGCGTAATGCCATAAGGAAAATATGAAAACATTTACATTAGAAGATAACGAAGCAGCATTCATTATTGGAACTATTGGAAAACTTCCTATTGAAACAGGTGCTGCTCCTATTTTTCAAAAGCTGCAACAACAGTTTGCTTTAATTGAAAAAGAACCAAAGGCAGAATAATGACTACCAATTACTCACAATCTAGGGATTCCGTAATCAATGGGGCACTCCGTGTATTGGGAGTAATTGGTGCTGGTGATAGCCCAACCCCACAGG
>CAIRRW010000287.1 GCA_903881065.1 uncultured Bacteroidota bacterium | reverse complement strand
GAAATAGAATTGACAAATTTTATGTTAAGCAAAGTCGGGACAAAAACAGAAATTGTAAATAGCACCAATAGCAATGGACAAATAGTAAGCGAAAACGAATTAAAGACAACATTAATTTCCTTGAGGTATGAATACATCTTGAACTTTAATAAATCAAAGGACAAAAAACTTGTTCCATCTTTAGGTTTTAGTATCAATCCTTATTTCAAACAAAATGATTACAGTCCAACTATTTCGACTTCATTTCCGACATCTGAAGTATTTTTCGGTGCCAGGACATTTATAACTCCACGACTTACCTACTTTATTAACCCAAAAATTTTCATTGACATTAATATTCCACTTTGTTTCTCTGACACGTATTACCTAAAAGACAAAGACGATAATCCTGCTGTAGCTGCAAACCAAAGAACAACTACGACATACGATGTTGGCCTGTTTCCAAAAGTTTTTAGCGGACGACTTGGCATTGGACTGAAACTTTAAAAAGAAAAGTATGCTGCTAACAAGAACTATGGATAAAAACAAGCTTTTTTAGTCACCTATTCACCCCTGCCAGCGCGAGTCTATTTGACTCGTGCTAATTATTAAGTGTTGTCCTCACCACTAAACAATGCACATATGTAATTCAAATAAGCTTCTTTCGGTTAATTTCTTTTTCTGTTTATGCACAAATTTAATCTACTTTTAGATTTTATTGCACTTAGATTGATTGGTTAGCACTCATTATAGGAATATAGTAGAACTTGACATTTTAAACATCTATGTACAAATTAAAAACAAAATAAATGAAGACACTAACGATGACAACTTTATTAATTGTATACTTCAATATAACAAGTTATTCACAAGGCATAAATAAGGGTAAATCTGATACTCTTGATGTTGGATATACATATTGGTGGCCATCTGGTGGGCCTTTTATTGGAATGTGTGGTGACATTTACTCAATTGTTTTTACAGGGACAATAACAAAAATCAATAAGACTTCTAGACCGCATACTTTAACTGGCGACACGGCAACTGTTTTGTATACACCGCAATTTGGAGTCATTAAAATTAATGATATAAAGGTTAAAAATCCCCCAAAAGAATGCTATAAAAAATACCCTGGTAAGAATTTTAGCGGTGAACAGTATTTTAAATCAGACTGCTTTTATGACCTTAAATTAAAAGAAGGAGATAACGTAATTATTTTTGTCTACTCATATGAAGGAGAGTATAGCATTCCAAGCAATTCAATTATAAAAATTAAAAATTTTGATGACCCAATAGTATTATCAATTGAAAAGTACATTAAAAATAATCAAGACCCACTCTTCATAAAAGCGGATACGACAATTTGGAGCAAATATGGACTTGACTATTCTTTAAAACAAATAATTGACTGTAGATTATCAAACAAGAAGGAAAAATAAACATCTACGAGGTGAGCAGACTGGAACTTCTCAATACGAGCTAAGTTGTAGTGCAGGCAAGGTGAAAGGGCTTAGTGTGATTTTATAATTTATAGGTTTTACTTAAATTGTTTAGTGCGGAGGTCACTTTACTTTTGATTAATTTCTTTTTCTGTTTATCCACAAATTTAATCTACTTTTAGATTTTAGTAGGAAGTAGATAGGTTATGCGTCATTGTGAGAAATGAAGTACGAAACTTGAAAGCTACGAATAAAACATAAAATAAACGTGGAGTAAGCAACCACTTTAATAAACAAAGAATAATAAAAAATAAAATGAAAAAACTTACATTTTCCATCGCCACACTCGGTCTATTGGCACTTATGTCGTGCAGAGAAAGTACTGAAAAAAAAGTGAGTTCTGAAGAACAAAAAGTGGACAGTATATACAAAAGAAAACTGCGAATTGGGAATTCCCTAAGGATGCAGGATAACTTTAGGCAGGACTTAGGAGTTACCGGAAACAGTGGTTGGTATTGTCCTGACAATGTAAGAGGATTTCCTCCTGTGGACATAAAATCGTGGCTTAAAGTGCCTGTGATAAATGGCAGACTT
>CAIRRW010000286.1 GCA_903881065.1 uncultured Bacteroidota bacterium | reverse complement strand
GTTTTATGATGTCTATGTCCGCCGCGCTTCGAATCGTCCACTCCATAAATATAAAACACCCGTTTTATATCAAATGGAATCACCTTTTCGATGACTGTTAAATTTCCTCTTTTATCAGTAAATGTTTTTAAATCTATAATGTGAGCCATCAATTATTTTTTCTGTTGTCTAAATTAATCATTTTTAAAATCGCTGAGGTTGTAAAAATAATGATGGGCAATTCTATACTTTAAATTCCTCCCAAATATATTTTTAATCGACGCTTTCAAATCCTTCAGATAATAATAAACAATAGTGCCTGCATTAATTGGTTTCATTGGTGATTTACCATATGTACCATTAGGGTTAAATGAATTATCTGAACTTTTAATGAATTCTCGTTTCTTATTTATCAACTTTACATAAGGAAAATAAAAATACTTTTTTACATCTTCACTTATTGTATAACCCGCCAAGGAAATACTTACAACAGGTTCATCAAAAAATTTAACCTGATGAAAATGATAAAACACAACATCAAACTTTTCACCGGTAGCTATTTCTGTTCCTTTCAATTTATTATTACTGGTACTAAATGAATACTGAGCCACATTCCAGGGAGCAATGCCTCCGCCCAAATGCTGCAACTCATGCACTCCTTCAAAGCGTGTAGTCCAGTCATCCAAATATTTCTGATCCCCGAATTTGCCATCTTCATGTCGCGCATAACACCAATCCAGACAAGCTTCACGCCACCAATTCAACACTTTCATTCCTCTTTCATCATTCTTAAAAGTAACAAACTGCACACAGTATTTCCCACTGGTAGCTGATTGTTCATGCTCTTTTGAATAACGATGCTCTGTAATTAATACAGAATCATTTCCCATTTCCTCTATCAATACTTTTGGATTGGAATAAAACAATAAATCTGCATCTATATAAGTACAATTACTTAATTGAAATTTCTTTATGGAATATAATATTGTTGAAGCAGTACAAGTCCAGCAATACTCGGCTGCAGACCGTGTTGGTTTCACTTTCAATAATTCTTCATCTTCAAATTCATTTAAAGAAATTACTGTTAAGTGTTCTAGTTTCTGCGACGTCAAATATTTATAAGTTACATCATCAAATGCAAAAATGTATAAATGGAAATCATCGCAGTTCTTAAGCAATGAATCATACATTACCAAACCACGCGATAAATAAGAAGAATTAAATAAAGTACAGAAGTTGATTTTCATTTTATTTATTACTTCTTAATTTCCTAACAGTGTTTACTACAAAGCGCGGTGTTACTCTCTTAGCAATGCTTTTCAAAAAATGTTCCTGTTTCTGATGTGTTCTTTTAAAAGTCAATTTATCCTCATCATACGCTATTTCAATTTTCTTTGGATGCTTAATTTCTGAAATTGAATGTGCTTTTACATTTGAAAATACTTCATTCAATAATGTGGTATGTGTTGCATCTTCTCTGAAACCAACATTAGAAACCAGATTTGTATATGGCGTTATCACTACCCCTTTGTTTGCACAAATACAATACACCCATTGATAATCCCACGTATCAATGTTCTTCTCCAACGCAGTATCAAAACATTTTACCCAATATTCCTTTTCATCAGCTGTTTTAAAAACATCTTTCAAAAAATCTTTCTTGCGCATTTCACCAAAGTTTTTCATCTCCGGATCATACAGTTCCCAAGCCCTTCTCCACGTTGCCCAGCCCCATATTTCAATATAATGACTGAAATAATAACTATCCGTTATATTCGTTTTATGTTGATTGAAATAATTACTTCCTATGTGCATCACCTTCTGGTTATCCCTGTATTTCTCAAGAAGCTCACCGCAGAAATTAAAGAAACTCTGGTGCGGAACACAATCATCTTCAAGTATTATTCCTTCTTCCACATTATCAAAGAACCACGAAATAGCGCCACTCACTGCATATTTACAGCCTAAATTCTTTTCTCTGAACAAAGTTTTTACTTCACAATCCCAATCTATATTATCAACAACTATTTTTCTTGTCTCTTCACATTTTTCTTTCTCTCCTGCTTTATGTTCGCGTGCGCCGTCAGCAGCTATAAATAGTTGCTTCGGTTTCGCTTTTCGTATCTCTGCAAATACCTGTTGAGTAACATCAGGTCGGTTGAAAATCATAAATAAAACAGGTGTCTTCAGCATTATCTTTCTATTTTATTTGGGCGCTTTAATAAATGAATAAATCTTCCTTTTATTTAATCTATAATCCAACCCTAATAATCGCAATGGTAAATTCAAAGCACCTTTCTTCTCCACATCTTTATACTTTTTATTAATCGATGCAGCTTGTTTATTTATATTAACACCTTTATAAGTGCCTGTTGCCAGTGTTTCCGCAACATAGTATTTATACGGTATGCCGAATGTTTTAAAGTAATGACCATAAATCAATGCAGGTATTTTCGACATCGGTTCCAGCTTTTTACCAATCATTTCAATTAGTTCAGCATGAGTTTCAGGTTTGTAGGTAGCATCCATTTCATGATAATAACTCTTGCCTGCCTGTATCGACGGCTTTCCCCAATATACTGCTTCTATGCCCACCGACGAACCAAATGCAAGTATCTTCTCACAATTAAAAAGCAAATCATAAGTACTTATTTTGCTTTTCGAATCAATGATAGTCAGGTTTTTAAAACTAAGTTTTTCAATCGCCTTTGTTTCCGAATTCTCCACATTGGCAAGGTTCGGATGCACACGCAAATAAAAATGAATATCGTCAAACTGCTCACAATCCTTAATAATACGCGGTATTGCTTCCAGCTGAGTAGTATATAAATCATTCTTCCAGTCCGGACCGATGGATGCAAACTCATCTTCCGAAGAATTAAAAATTATCACATTCCGTTTCGTAGCATCCCATCCCTCTGGCAATAAGCCTTTCACCTGCTCATTGGTAAACGAATACCAACCCTGTTCTTTACCCTCAGCACGCTCAGTATAAAATTTTGCCCCTGTTGCTTCCCTTGATTCCAGAGGCGCCTTCGCCCATAAATCATACATCAGCTGCACCGCATTTTTCCTGTCGTGCGACGTAGAATTTTTAAACAGCATATAAAAGTTCTTATTATTTCCCCGCTCATGCACCATGCACTCAACGCCCGCAGCAGCCGCAGCACGCAATATCGGTCGCGCATGCACCAGCCTTCCATTGAAACAATAAATCACATCAGGCTTCAATTCATTTATATATTCCAATGCCGAAAAATACACCAGCAAAGCCGATTTCATCCCTTCATCAATTTCTTTTCTATGCGATTCAATATTTATTTTAGGCTCCCTTACCCACGAAATCAGGCTCGAAAGCACCGCACTTCCCACATCAAAATTCTCAACATAAGTGCCTTGCAGCACTTCTGCCGAATCATAATTGAATGAAATTCCCTCCGCTTTCGCCTTCACATTTTCACCTTTATGTATCAGCGGCAAATCAGTAATACTCCCATCCAGCAGCGATTTTCCGCAACTGCTCATATCCCGGCACTGCACACAGCCAGCCAGCGTATGTTCAGTATTTACATCACATATCGGCAGCTCACCCGCACACGTAAAGCGATACACCGCATCCCCCTTATCCAGATGCCCTTGAATAATCTCCAATTCCGTTTCCAGATGTGGCTGCCATGCTGCATGAGTACTGAAAACAAATATTTTCATCAATTATAATTCCTTTTTTTAAGCATGGCAAAGGTAACAAAAACCAACAACTGTAATCCCATTTAACACTTATGATTACTATCTATATTGCAATTAAACTAACTGTCATGATAGGTTGATGAGAATAGAAAGTATACGACATTTTCAAAAAAGAGGAAACCATATGAATGCAATAAACAGAATTCAAACAGTTTTATTAGTATTAAAAAATAACGTTAGCTTTAAATTACTGATTCAACAACGATAATTTTATTAATCCGGTTTCAAAATGTAACTTTGCGCCCTTAAATTTAATTATATGCCTACTCAAACAAAACCATCAGTCGTATTAGATTCAGCCATCTCGAAGGAATTAAAACAAATTGCCGAAAAAATATATGCCGATAAGCGCATTACTCCAGAAGAAGGTTTATTGCTTTATGAACAAGGAGAATTGGGCTTTCTGGGCACATTAGCTAATTATGTTCGTGAAAAGAAGAATGGGGATTATGTTTATTTCAATCGTAACTTTCATATCGAACCTACCAATATTTGTGTCTTCGATTGCAAATTCTGTTCTTATTCACGTTTATTGAAGCAAAAAGATGGCATTTGGGAATTATCGGAGGATGAAATAATAGAAAAAGTGAAGAGCTACGACGGAAAGCCCATTACTGAAGTTCACATTGTCGGTGGCGTTCATCCTAAAATGGGGTTGATGTATTTCGCTAATCTTATCAAAAAGATAAAAGAAATCCGCCCTGATATTCATGTTAAAGCATTTACTGCTGTTGAATTGGAATACATGTGCCGAAAAGCCAAAGTAAGTTATGAAGAAGGATTAAAGATTTTAAAAGAACATGGTCAGGACTCTTTGCCGGGAGGTGGTGCAGAGATATTTGATGAGATTGTCCGCAAACAGATATGTGAGGATAAATGTACTGCCAATGAATGGCTGGAAATACATGAAACAGCGCATAAACTAGGGATGCCATCCAATGCCACTATACTTTATGGCCATGTGGAAACATTTGCTAACCGCATTGATCACATGAATCGCTTGCGTACATTGCAGGACAAGACCAATGGATTCAATACATTTATCCCACTGAAGTTTAGAAACAAGGAAAATCAGATGAGTAATATTGCTGAAGTATCAGTGATTGAAGATTTGCGCAACTATGCCATTTCGCGTATCTTCATGGATAATTTTCCTCACATAAAAGCCTATTGGCCAATGATTGGTAGAAATACAGCACAAATTTCCCTTTCGTTTGGTGTGAATGATATTGATGGAACCATTGATGATTCTACCAAAATATATACTATGGCTGGTGCAGAAGAGCAGAACCCTGCACTTACTACTCAGGAATTAATAGAGTTGATAAAACAGGTAAATCGTATTCCAATTGAAAGAGATACCCTTTATAATGTTATTAACAATTTCAGTTAGGTAGCTAATTTCAATAGCCAATTAGCTGCTTAAAACAAAGAGGGGATTACAAAACAATGTTTTGTAATCCCCTCTTTGTTTAGCTTTTTATAATACTGAGAGATTAAAAAGGAGTAAACGTAGTAGTATCCTTGCGCTCCATAGGGCGATAACTTAATACAGGTATATCACTTTCGTTGATAATACGCTGGGCTACTGTTCCAATAAAGAATTCCCGTACGCTCAATTCAGCTTTGGTCATTATCATTATTAAGTCGGCTTCCACTTCATGACCATATTCCAAAACCATATCCGTAATATCTTTTCCTCGTAATGTTTTAATAGTACATCTCACGCCTTCATCTTTTATCCTTCTCCATACTTGATTTGATAAGGATATTAATTTGTTCTCCAGATGTTCGTCTGAAGAAGTCAAAATGGAGATAACCCTTACAGATGCGTTAAATAATTTAGCCAATTCGATAGCTTTATCCACCTTTTCACGAGTTTCTTTTGATAAATCCAACGGTAATAATATTGTTTTACATCCTTCGCGGTGTTCTTTACCACGAATAGTAATAACAGGGTATTGCGACTCACGCACCATTTTAAATGCATTTTTGCCAATTATTTTACCAAGGTTAATTTTTGATGTTAAACCTATCATAATAAATAAAGGGTTTAAAACATCGGCAACTTTAATGATTTCTTCATATACATTACCCTTTCTCACCATAGTTTCCACAGGCTGCCCTGTCGCTACGGAAGCTTCCTTAGCCAAATCCTCCAATCTATGTTTCATAAAAGGAACATTCCCTTCATCCACACTCATTAATATTATTTTTGAGTTAGTTAATCTGGCTAAGTTATAAGTTTGATGTAGAGCGATAATCGTTTGTTCGGTTGAATCTATCGGTACTAAAATGCAATTGGTTGATTTTGTTGACATATTGATTTTTGAAATATTCGACAAAAGTACAAATAATTATTGGGTTTTAAGTTAAGGGGCAGCTATGTAAATTAATGATACTGAATGCTTGATTTACTCATTATTAGTACATTAACGCCTCTATCTTTAGACTTTTGTCGAATTTATATTAACAATAATTAAGAAAGAAGACTTACTCCGATTTGAAGTATTTAAGTGCAGATAAATCTACAAGATGTACGTCTTTGTAGTAAAAATTAAGTATACGCTTGTATGAATATTCAAGGTTAGCCTGCCGCATAGCACCCTCCTGACATAAGCCTACGCCATGTCCATAGCCGCGACCATTAAACTTTACCGAATCCCCATCCTGGTCAATTGAGAAGTAAGTGGACTTGAGTTTAAAGTCGGCACGAATGGTTTTGAGTGGTATTTTTAAGTCTTTATCAGTAAAATAAACCGCCCGTCCGTATGGCTGCGAGAAGGATGTATTTGTAATCACTTTAAGGCTGTCAGCCAACTGATATTTATGTTTTAGTTGCAAATACGTATTCCAGTCTTCAGCAGAAATGCTTCGTTGCCAATGAGCATTAGGGCTGTTGAGACAAAAAGTGTCTTTAACCGATTTTAAATAGGTAGTAGAAATTGACCATACATCCTGCGAATTGCACGTCATACCTCCACAATTAGAATGAAATGCTGCTGTTATCAAATTCAAATCGTTATCCACCACCACCAATCCGCGCGTATCCGTCACTGATTTGATCACATTAAGTTCGGTTGCTTTTTCATTGTATGCCTGACAATGCACATCATCGCAAACTTGAAACCCCTCTGCTTCGTGGCGTGTAATGTTGGTCAGCAGAAAAGTACGGCATAGGATAGATTGCAGCTTGTAATATTCTAGACTTATGCGTTTTCCTGCTTCTGACTGCACTACGCCGGCAATATATTTCTCCAAATCAACATTATTAATCAGCACAAACTGCTTTCTATCTGAACTTAGTGATACTTCCAAATTATTATCATAAGTACGTACTTTACTCAATGGATTAACCGATTTAATTTTAAATACCGCTTCCGGCTCTCTCGAATAAAATTTTATGGAAGCGTATTTACCAATGTTTTTCTCAAACGTTTTCAAACGAATAGAATCGTTTTCAATATTCATCTGATAAATACCGGACGGGTCGCAATCAGATAGTGCTTTACCATCTCCATAAACAATATAGTTGCCGGAAAGTGGCGAAAAGATAAACGTAGTGATAACACGGGTAGTTAAAACACGCACCGTTACGTTGGTTAAATTCTCGCTGTAGGCAAGCGAACTGATAAGTAAAAGTGATAGTATTATAAGTCGCTTCATTTCACTGTTAGATATTTTATCATCAACTCGGCAGCTTTTTTTGATGCACCTGAACCGCCCAATTTAGCTTTCAGTTCAGTGTAATTATCAAGCATGGCTTTGCGAGTTGAAGGGGTTAATAATTTATCTACTTCGGCCTTTAAGTTCGTTTCGTTCAAGTCGTTTTGTATTAATTCGGTAACTATTTCCTTGTCCATAATTAAATTGACTAACGAAATGTACTTCACTTTTACCAACTGTTTGGCGATAGCGTACGATATTGCACCTCCTTTATAACATACCACTTCGGGCACCCCGAACAATGCTGTTTCCAAAGTAGCAGTGCCTGAAGTAACCATTGCAGCTTCTGCCTTTTGCAACAACTGATACGTACTGTTAAACACAATCGGCACCTTGTAATCCTTTATAAATGTCTGATAATATTCTGCGGGTTGAGAGGGTGCGCCGGCAATCACAAACTGATAATTGCCATAGTGTTTCTGCATCGAAAGCATCAACGGAAGCATGGTTGCTATTTCCTGTTTTCTGCTGCCCGGAAGCAATGCTATAATCGGCTTTGTTGTTTCCAGTGATAATTTATTTGTGATGTCAGCATAGTTGCTTACAGCATCCAACAAAGGATGTCCTACAAAATCAACATCGAAATCAAAGCGTTTATAAAACTCTTTCTCGAAAGGAAGTATCACAAACATTTTGTCCACCACCTTCTTTATTTTATGAACGCGTGATTGTTTCCACGCCCATATTTGCGGCGATATATAATAGAATACTTTTATTCCGGCAGCTTTTGCAAACTCAGCAATTCGCAGATTAAACCCCGGATAATCTACCAGAATCAATACATCCGGTTTATTGCTGATAATATCCGCTTTGCAGAAATCAATATTTTTGAAGATGGTGCGTATGTTCATCAGCACTTCGGTGAAACCCATGAAAGCCAAATCGCGGTAATGCTTCACCAGTTCCGCTCCCTGCGCTTTCATCAAATCGCCACCCCAGCAACGGAAAGCAGCTTTTGTATCAAGCAACTTTAATTCCTTCATCAAATTGGAAGCGTGTAAATCGCCCGATGCTTCGCCGGCTATTATATAATATTTCATTTACAGTATGCGAAGATGGTCGGTGAAAAAACTAAGATAGAAAATAACGATAGCCCATGCAAACGTCCCTATTACAACGCCTTTGGTGGCTCGGTACATATAATTATTAAGCGTCAGATAAAACGGTGCTAAGTTTATTACCATACATAAACTCACGTTTACTCTTTTCAGCGTGTATTGGTCGGCAAATAAATAATACATCCAGAAAACCAACACCGGTGCTGCCAAGCCCAATATCAAGCCTATCCATACTTTATCAAAATCAAATTTCATGATGTAAGTTCTAAATTCTAATCACTAAATGCTAACGGTTATTCACTATTGCTTATTTACTCTTCGCTTTTTCCCACCTGTTTCCAATATCCTTAATCGCCTTGTGAGCAGTCATATCAAACTGTGTGGGCACCACCGACACATAATTATTTTCATTCGCCCATACATCGGTATCTTTTTTATCCTTCTCGAAATTCACAAACTTACCGGTAAGCCAGTAATACGGTCTGCCGCTTGGGTCGTGGCGTTCATCCAGTTCTTCCACCCAGTTTGCCCTTGCCTGACGGCATACTTTTATACCTTTTATCTCACTCGATTTCACGTTCGGGATATTCACATTCAAACATACATCCTTGGGCAATCCATTCTTCAGAACGTTTTTAGCAATGGTTGCCACAATCTTTTTAGTTGCCATAAAATCAGCATCATGGGAATAATTATTCAACGAAAAACCGATGGACGGAATACTCTCGATAGCGCCTTCCACGGCTGCCGACATGGTGCCCGAATAGATTACATTGATGGACATATTACTGCCATGATTGATGCCCGAAACACATAAATCAGGCTTGCGTTTCAATATTTTATTCACCGCAAACTTAACACAGTCAACGGGTGTGCCGCTGCAACTGTATTCTTCCTTTATGCCATGCGTTTTGGTTTTATGCAGCCGAAGCGTGGAATTGATAGTGATGGCGTGCCCCATGCCCGATTGCGGCCTGTCGGGTGCTACCACCACCACATCGCCCAGCGTTTTCATCACACTTACCAATGCTATTATTCCGGGTGCGGTGATGCCGTCGTCGTTGGTTACTAATATCAGCGGTCGTTGTTTTTTCATTTGTTGTAAAAATACTTATAATAACCGCCGCGAAATCAGTGGAAAATAAATTACATTCACATAGCATTGTTGATAAATGAATTTGGTTGCGATTAGTATTCTCTCTTGCTGATATTAAATCCCCAATTAATATACGTTTAAGAATACCTTGTAGGTAATTCCAATTAATTATCGAAATCTATTAATTGTTTTACCTATTCTATTCTCAATCTATATTTTAAAGTCACATTGCAAGCATACAAAATAATGCTTGCTTCAACTAAATCGCCTTTTCAAAGCAGCAGAAATGGTTTTCCAATAGGAATAATACATTTTCTGTGCAGAGAAAACACT
>CAIRRW010000285.1 GCA_903881065.1 uncultured Bacteroidota bacterium | reverse complement strand
TTTTTCATGATTTCCTAGTTTTAATTTTACTGATATTGTTTTTGTAACGAATCGTTAATCTTTTCGTAACACAAAATTAGATACAGTAATGTAAACTTAACATTAAGTTTACTCAAGAGGGGTTCGCTTGAAGCATTATTAACAGCAAAAGCCTTTGCAGTGAACCTTTGCAAAGGCTTTTGGAATAGTATGATTGTGGTCAGTTATTTGGAAGCCAACTCGATAGTAATAGTGTTGTATGAAAATGGGTTAACTTTAACTTTCGTATCCTTGTAAGAAATGTACTTTATTTCGGCATCTACATTATTTATATTTATGAGTGCAGTGAAATTTCCATTCAAATCTGAATAAATGATTTTGTTATCAATCAATATTTCTGCACCTGTAATTTCTTCACCACTTATTTTGTCAACCACTTTGCCGAATACCAATACAGTGGTTTCTTTGCTATTTACCGTTGATGTTTTTCCTGCAAAAATGAAGGAAGAAACGGTAAGCATTAAGCCTATAAATATTATTCGAATCATTTATCTTATTTGTTATACAAAATTAAATACACGGTTAGATAAATGTGGAAAGTTATTGTTATACTTGTATTAACTTAATATTAGGATTAGGGATTGATATTGCAGCAGAAATATTTTTTGAATTAAAATTAATCATTATTCTAGACAGAAAATAAATCAATCTATTCTGATTTCAGATATTCTTTTAGTTTCAATAAAATATCTATATCTTTGTAAATATAGTTCGACATTTGGTCAGTGGACTCCACTATTCTAAATTAAAAAGGGAAGGTTACGTGATGTAGCCTTCCCTTTTTTTATTGGTAATTAGTATTAATAGGAAATATAAAGTTACTTTCTTAAACCAACTGAAAAACTTTATTTTTTATTTATTTTTTAATCAAATCCATACCGCATTCTTTACATTTGCCGGGTACGCTACTTTCACTTCCTGCGCATTTCATTGGGCAAATGTAAATGGCATTGCTATTATTATTCAGCACCTTGTTTTTATAAGTGAAGAATCGATATGATATTCCTAAAGTTGCCTGGTATTTAGAAACCACTTGTGTTCTGTTTACATATTGATAAATTGGAATTTCGGTTAATGCATAAATGGTAAAATTATTTTGAGTGAAACTAAACTGTGGCACCACTAGTACTTTTTTGCCTCCAGTAGAAAGCGGATCAATATTATAGTATGCTGTCATATCAACATTTTTATCATACTTCATTTTAGCTATCCACTCTCCCTTAATTTGAAGTGTAACTCCGAGTTTCTTGAAGAAAGTTTTACCTGCAAAAAGCCCTACACTAGCATAGTCTCCAAATTTTTGCCCCAGCGGATTATAACCTTTGTGTATATATAGGGCATTTGCAAACAAGCGGAAATTTTTTAATGGATAGCCACGAAAGAAAAAACCATAGAAGATGAAATCGTTGGAACCATTGGTAGGCTGAACAGTTGGTGGCGATGTTGTATAATGTCGTTTGCCTCTAAAGTCGGTATAGGTATAAGTTGAGTCGTTGTATTTACCTAATGGTATTTTCATACCAAGTCCCAGAGTTAGCTCTGTTCGTCTTGTTTCGGTTGTTCTATTTAAAATATCATATCGAGGAAACAAAATTAAATCGGCTATACCGGAGGATTTTATGGTGTCGTCCTGAGTTTTATTTATAAAATATCCAGATTCTACAGACATAGTAAGGTTTTTTGTTAATCCATATGCTAATCGTAAATACAAGTAATTGCTATTAAAACCTTTAATTGTTGAGATTGTATCTCTATCTCCGGATTTAAATTTATCTGTGTTATAGTATTGATAATTTGCACCTATTTCAAATTGCCTGTCCTGAAGAACTCCTTGGGAAGCACCACCGGCTATTGGACTTCCGCTTCCTCCTGAACAGCATCCTTGTGAAAAGGATTTTAGTGAAAAAAGAAAAATACCAGCTAATAGAGGGATTCTAAAACGCATCAGAAAAGATAATGATAGGGAAATGTTATTTTGATACTGTGAATTTTACAACGTAACTTGATTCACCAGTCGTAAGTTTCAGGAAATAAATCCCGTTCGGTAAAGATTCTAAAGGGATAGTTGTTTTATTATTTCCTGTTGTTGTGTTTTCATCTTCTATGGATTTTACTGCAGACCCAACGATATTGTAAATGTCGAAACGAACATTGGTTTTTTCTTTTAAGTTGAAATTAACTGTAAGTTTGTTGAAAGCAGGTGTAGGATAAACATTCAAATTTAGCTTCGAGTTATCTAGTTCTTCAATTCCTGTAACCAAGCCTTGATTAATAGCATTTGTAAAATTCGTACTGTTTAACCCACCGTTTTGAGTGAACAATACGGAATGACTTGTGCCAGCAAGCACCACTATTTTAGGCATACCTCCAGTGCCATAATCTGTCTCGATTACAGCAGGGTCTGAAAATACAGGAACACCTGTTATTCCATTGTTAACCGCCCAAGTTGTTAATGTGGAACAACTAGTATTCGCTAAATCATCTGCCAAATAATAGATCACACGACCGGGATTGGAAGAAGCGTAACCTTGAACGATGCCTAGTGCAGTGCCGCTTGGTGCAATACATGAAGCGCAAGGATCGACAAAAGCGATTACTACCACTTTTCCTGCATCTAATTCACCAAATAAATGGTGCGGTCTGCTAGAGCAATCATTTACATTAAAATCTACAGCTGTTTGTGCAAAAATAAATGAAGCACAAAGTAGAGATACAATAGTTAAAAGTAATTTTCTTTTCATCTGATCTGATTTATTAATAAATAATAGATAATCCGTTTTGTATTTAATATGCAAATATCTCAAAAAATAAATGGGATATCCTATGATTTTCATATTAATATATAAATCGCCAATTTTGCAGTATATATTTGGATTAAGTATTCTTAGTGTTTTTATATTTAAACAATTCAAACCACATAATCTTTTTTTCATCATTAAAATAAATAGTAGAACTTTGCATCCTCAATGAAAAAGAAAATAGAAATACTATCTCCTGCCAAAAACTTGGTGCAGGGTATGGCTGCAATTAATGCCGGTGCTGACGCTGTATATATTGGTGCGCCTCAGTTTGGTGCCCGTTCCAATGCTGTTAATTCGGTTGAAGATATTGAGGAGCTGGTAAGATATGCGCACTTATTTAAGGCGCAGGTTTTTGTGGTGGTGAATACTATATTGTATGATTATGAGTTGGCGGAGGTTAAAAAATTGATTTATCAATTGTATGATATCGGTGTGGATGCGCTGATAGTGCAGGATATGGCGATTATGGAAATGGATTTGCCGCCGATAGTTATTCATGCAAGTACACAGGCAAATAACAGGGATCCACAACATGTAAAGTTCCTGAAAGATACAGGAATGAAGCGTGTGGTGCTTGCTCGTGAATTAAATCTTGATCAGATAAAAGAGATAAGTACTGCTACAGATGTGGAGCTCGAATTCTTTGTTTCGGGTGCGCTTTGTGTTTCTTTCAGCGGCAATTGTTATATGAGTGTTGCTAATGGCGAACGCAGCGCCAACCGAGGCTCGTGCGCGCAAAATTGCCGATTGCCTTATAATTTAATTGATGAAAATGGGAATACATTAATTGCAAACAGCCACTTACTATCTATTAAAGATTTGGATTTGAGCGACCAGTTGCCCAGTTTGATTGAAGCAGGAATCACGTCTTTCAAAATAGAAGGACGATTAAAGGATATGGTTTATGTAAAAAATAATACTTCTTATTTGCGCAAAAAACTGGATGCCTTTTTAGAAAATAATGATACCTATGAAAAAGCATCCTCCGGAAAGACCCATTATAACTTCGAAGCTGAGATGGATAGAAGTTTTAACAGAGGCTACACCGATTATTTTGTGAACAAACGAAAAGAGAAAATCGGTTCGTGGGACAGCCCGAAATCGCAGGGGCAGGTAATTGGCAAGCTTGTGGAAACAAGAGCGAACGGATATGTGATTGAGAATTATGACAAGCTGAATAATGGTGACGGACTTTATTTTATCAATGAAAATAACGAGCCGGATGGCATGCAGATAAACGTTATCAATAATAATATTGTGGTGCCGAATAATTTTAAAAACATTAAACCGGGTACCATGATTTATCGTAATTCGGATGCTGCATTTAATAAACTAGTGGAACGAGAAGACAGTACCGTGCGGAAAATAAGTGTGAAGTTGATATTTACTGAAACTGCTGAAGGCTTTCAGTTGCGGGCAATTGATGAAGACGGGCATGAAAGTGTTTCTACTTTGGAAACAAAAAAAGAAGTTGCTAAAAACAGTGAATCAACACTACCTAACATCAAAAAGAATTTTTCGAAGACAGGAAATACTCCTTTTATTGTTGATGATATTGAAATAGATTTTACAGAAAACTGGTTCTTGCCTATTTCTAAAATAAATGAAATACGTAGAGTGGTGCTTGAGCAATTGGTTGATATCAGAGTGAAAGAGTATCATCGCGAAGAAGTACAAATTACTAAAACCGATCATCCTTATCCTGTTTCCAAACTTGATTTTACTTACAATGTTGCCAATCAACTTGCACGTGCTTTTTATAAACGACATGGAGTAACTGAAATTGAAAAAGCTTTTGAACTGCAATGGGACCCGGGCAAATCAAGAGTGATGACAACAAAATATTGTGTGAAATATGAGTTGGGAAAATGCTGGAGATATAATAAAGATACGATGGGAGAAAAACTAACGGAGCCGCTTACGTTGACGCATGGTGAAAACGCTTACAAATTAAAATTCAACTGTAAGCCCTGTGAAATGGAGATTTGGGAGAAGGATGCGGAGTTGGAATATGATAATGAAGAAGATAATTAATCCCGATTTTATAATCCGATATCCAAAATGCATTCTTTGTTGATGTCGAGCCAATAGGTTTGAATACCAAGTTTTCTTGCCCCTTCAATATGTTCCCTTGTATCATCAATGAATAATGTTTCCGACGCTTTCAGGTTATTTTCTTCAAGGACCAGTTTAAATATTTCTGCGTCTGGCTTTCTCATATTTACTTTATATGATAAATATGTTTTCTCAAAATAGCTTTCGAAATCAGATACTCCATAGTCTTTCTGCAAATACTTATGAATAGTATCCATGTGAATTTCATTGGTATTGCTCAATAGAAACGTGCGATACCTTGCTTTTGTTTTCTGTATTAAATCAAGGCGCTCCTTTGGTAAGTCGAGTAGGAGGGCATTCCACGCTTCGTCAATTAAATAATCTTCGCATTGCAGGTGTGTGATTCTACGTATTTCATTTCTGAAATCAGCACAAGAAATCATCCCTTTGTCGAGCAAATCAACCAGATGTTTTTGCTCGGGTTGAGCAAATAGTTTCTTTACATCTTTCACTCCCAACTCTTCAAACTCATTAATGGTGAGCGAATGGTCGATGTTGATGATAACACCTCCCAAATCAAATATAATATTCTTAATGTTTTTTATTGAAAGAATCATTTGGAATTCCAAATAAGTTCGTTAACCTTTCTTCACAAACTTGCAAAGAATAACAATCGTCTGATCATTTATTTTGCCTTCTATCTGTTCGGGATTATCGTGTACCAGCTTTATTTTCTTCACTACTGTACCTTTGGAGGCGGTGAAGTTGGTTCCTTTTACATTTAATGCCTGTGTAAGTACTACGTTGTCGCCATTTTCAAGCAGATTGCCATACGCATCTTTATGTGCTTCAGCTACTTCAAACGCTGTCATAGCCCATTGTACAATGTTTTCATCCAAATCAACTGAACTAATCAAATCGCTTGCCCATGCTTCTTCTTTGTGTTTGTTGAGTATGCGGTAACTCAATGCCTGCACGCTTGGATAAGGGCTCCAGATACTGCCTTCGATGCATCGCCAATGAAAAGCAGAATCGTTATCATCTATTGCTTTAAGGCATGTTTCGCATATCGCAACTTGATTATCGGCTGAATCATCACTTTTAGGACTAACTGTATATTCGATGGTTGCGGCTTCGGCATTGCATAGTTCACATAAATCCTGACTTCTTTCTTTGAGTTGATGGTTGATTGACATATTTATTTTTAAAAGATTAATTTAGTTAATGGTTGGTTGTTGTGCAACAAACCATTTTCAAACGGCAAAAGTATACATTATTTGATACAATGGAAGAAGGGGAGTGCTTTTATGTTTTTTATTGAAAAG
>CAIRRW010000284.1 GCA_903881065.1 uncultured Bacteroidota bacterium | reverse complement strand
CATCTCTAAAACATTTTACAATCTGATAATAACGGTCGAAACCACCTACCATTAACAGTTGTTTAAATGTTTGCGGAGATTGAGGCAGAGCATAAAACTCACCCTGATTCATTCGTGAAGGAACCACAAAGTCGCGTGCTCCTTCAGGTGTTGACTTAATTAATACAGGAGTTTCTACTTCAAGAAAATTTAATTTATCAAGAAACAAACGTGTTTCAATAGCCATTCGATGACGCAATTCCAGATTTTTACGTACCGGATTTCTTCTTAAATCCAAATAACGATATTTCATTCGTATGTCATCGCCACCGTCGGTATCATCTTCAATAGTGAAAGGCGGAGTGATGGAGGAATTTAAAACAACAATTTTATCAGGCGTAATTTCAATATCTCCGGTTTCTATTTTATCCGATTTCGAATAACGTTCCGCCACTTTTCCGGTAACGCTTATCACATATTCGCGGCCCAGAGAACGTGCAATATCAACAATGTCTTTGCCGGCATTTTCAGTTTCAATGGTTATCTGAGTTATTCCATATCGATCGCGTAAATCAATCCAAAGTAATGAACCTTTATCTCTGACTCCCTGCACCCATCCACTGATGGTAACAATCTGCCCTGCATTATTTACTCTTAATTCGCCGCAAGTATGTGTTCTTAACATTTTATGATGTATTTGTTTTAATGGACTGCGAAAATACTAAAAAATCAAAAGCGGCACTTGTAAAACAAGTACCGCTTCCGTTCAAACAAACAAACAAATAAACTAACTAAACAAACTAATTAAACACAAACATCAAATAGAATAATAAACACATAAAAAAATTAAAGTAATTGTTGACACAGCTAATAGTATTGCTGGTGCTTCGATACCGTCTCTGCGGTAATGACGTGCGTGACGCGCTAAGGTTTTTCTGGTCATGGCTTTTAAAATTAAATTGTTAAACTCAAGTAACTTTGTTCCCATATTTGTATTACTATATAATAAGTTGAGGTGCGGAGGGATTAATTTATCAAACAACATCCCCATGTTAATGCCAATAAATCAAAAGAACGACCTCCGACACCTGTATTTTAAATCTTTTTAATGAACGTTAATCTCTTTTCCTGAACCAAAATTACGGCAAGAAACAACGTGAAAATATCAGATTTGGTGAGCGGTATGTTTTGAGGGAGTGAGTGGTCGGATATTAAGGTAAACGGTAAATCAGATATTCGACATCCGTTCCAATAAGTCTTGTTTCGACCGTCTTGATACTTCTACTTTCGAATCGTCAATCATAATTACAGTGCCGCCTTCGCCTTTTATCTGTTTGAATTTTTTGATGTGATTGAGATTAATTAAATGAGAACGGTGTACACGCATAAAATTTTCTTCAGCCAGTAAATGTTCGTACTCCGAAAGGGTACGCGTGCCGATAACTTCGCGCTTATCAATAAGTGTGAAAAGCGAAAAATTATTGGTGGCTTCACATTTAATAATATCCGAAATGTTGACAAACATAATTCCATCGCCTTCCTGCACAGCCACTTTCTTTATTTTATTTTCAGGTTTTAAATTTGAAAGTAATGCAGCAAATTTTTTGTTGAGCATATCTTTCTGTCCCACTTTATTTTCAAGCCTGTTTACTGCCTGCACCAGTTCTTCGGGGTCGATGGGTTTTAATATATAGTCAATAGCACTGAATTTAATGGCTTTGATGGCGTAATGATCATAAGCGGTAGTGAAAATAATTTCGAAATCAATCTCCTTAAATTTCTCCAGCAAATCAAAAGCATTGCCGTTGGGCATTTCAATGTCCAGAAAAACAAGGTCGGGATGCAGCGTACTTATTGCCTCATAAGCAGTTTTCATCGAATCGGCTTTTGCAATAATATCAATACTCGTGCAGTATTTTTCAGCCATCTTTGCTAAAGATTCACGTGCACCTTTTTCATCATCTACAATAATTGTTCTTATCGTTTTCATATATTATTCGTTAGTTTCAAGAGGTATAATTAATTTCACTTTTGTTCCTGCCGGCTCACCGTTTTCATACAAGTCAATTATCTCGGCATAGATATTACTTTTCAAACTCGAATTTAAAATATCCAACCGTTCCTGTGTAATGCTCATGCCCATTGACTTATGCTGTTGCACTCTGTTCTTTTTATATTCAACAGATTTAGTGCGGCCAATACCATTATCTTCAATAGTACATTCAATAGTATCTCCGTGCCTCTGTAAAGTTATCGAAATTTTTCCATTTCCTTCTTTCGGCAACAAGCCATGTATTATGGCATTCTCAACGTAAGGCTGAATAAGCATGGAAGGAATCCGGTCGTAATTTGCATCAATTGTTTTGTCAATATTTATATGGTATTCGAATTTTTTATCGAAGCGCATTACTTCCAGTTCCAGATATAATGTGAGGGCATTAATCTCTTCGGCTACCGCTATTAACTGCTGTTTGGAGTTGTCCATAATTTTCCGCATCAGCTTGGCAAACTTGGATAAATATTTTAATGCGGCATCGGTATCGTTGCTCGAAATATAATCCTGTATCGAAGACATTGTATTAAAAATAAAATGCGGATTCATCTGCGCACGTAATGCCTGCGATTCAATGTTGGCAATCTTTTTGTTGAGTTCAGTTTTTTGTTTTTCCTTATTTTTTATTTGACGGATACGATAACGAATGGAGAATATCAATAAAAATGATAACAATAAAATGAGTGAAACATAGAATTGCCAAGTCTTCCAGAAGGGGCGATTAATTGTAAAAGTAAAATGTGCTGGAGTTGTATTCCATAAATTTTCGTTGTTAGAACTGATAACTTTAAATGTATATGTTCCCGGAGGAAGGTTGGAATAGTTTGCCAGTCGTTCCTTTGAAGCAGGCGACCAAGTTTTTTCGAATCCCTCCAAAATATATTTATACTTTACTTTACCGGGATTGGTAAGGCAGATACCGGAAAATTTAAAGGTAATATTATTGTCGCTATAAGCCAAATGAACGCTGTCATTCAAAATAGTATCGTTATAAAATAAACTAAATCCGGTGATGCTTATTTTCGATTCCACTTTGTTTTCAATGTACTCATTCGGGTCATATTTTATCAGCCCGTAAACAGTACCAAACCAAATGGCGCCATCTTTATCTACCCAACTTCCATTGTTACATTCCACTCCTGTAAAGCCTTCCTGCTTGCCAAAAGGAATAATATTTTTCTGTCCCGTTTTTTTAAATTCAGCAATATTAATTTGGTTTAAACCTTGATTAGTACCCGCCCATACTTCATTCTGGCCTTTTACAAAGGTTAATGAATACACCAAATCCGAACTCATTCCATCTGATTGATTAAAGCTGATAGGTTTATTCTCCGGCATTTTCGGATTGTACATCCACACACCATCCAAGCCGCCGAAATAGAGATTGCCATCGTCATCTATCAACGATGCCAGATAGGAGTCGTTCTTGAATCCCAATTGTTCACTGCACTCAGTAAATGTTTTGCCATCGTATTTAATTAATCCGCCGAGGTAAGTTCCAATCCAAATGTTTCCTTGCTTATCTTCTATAAAAGTCCAGACTTGATTGTTTTCATTTAAACTTTTAAAAGCATAACGCTGAAATATGTTGCCGTCATACTTAAATATTTCATTGTTCCCGCCAATCCAGATATTGTTTTTCGAGTCCTTATAAATTACATTTAGTTTATCTTTATATATGCTGGAAGTATCTATGTTTTTACCAAATGTTTTTCCATCATAAATAATTAAACCGGCATCTGTGGCTAACCATAAAGCACTAGGAGTGTCTTCATAAATAGATGAAATCTGTTTTGCTTTCAGCCCATTCGATTCATTGTACTGATAAAACCCTTTACTGTCAAATTTGTATAATCCATCCTGCGAACCTACCCATAGATTGTTCTTTGAATCACGAGTAATGCCATGAATAAAATTATTTGTCAACCCATCTTGTATGCCATAACTTATGAATGGGTTGCCTCTATATTTAAATAAGCCTGCATACGTGCCTATCCACAAATTATTTTCATAATCCTTGTAGAAACAATTAATAATATTGCTGTTTTGGTCTTTGCGGATAGGGAAATTGGAAAATGTTGAATGGTTGAATTTTATCAACCCCTTATCTGTTCCAAGCCAGATAACATCTTTTGCATCTACTATTACCGCCTTAATATCTTCATCTTTATTTCTGTTTCCTAACGTATAATTAGTAAAAGTATTTTCATTGAATTTACATAAGCCATTGGCTGTTGCAATCCAAATATTATTTTCTGCATCCTGCGCAATCCCATTAATTACATTGCTTTTAAGTCCGTTGGAAACAGTATAGCTTTTAAATTCTTTTCCGTCCGAAATACTCAAGCCTTCAGATGTTCCTATCCAAATATTGCCTTTATTATCCTGAAAAAAGCACCTGGTATCATTGTTTATCAACCCATCTTTGGAAGTATAATTAAAGAATTTCCCATTGGATATTTTAGTTATTCCTTTGCTTGTACCGAACCACAAATCGCCATTCGCATCTTTAAAAGAGGAGGTAATAGAGTTGTTTATTAGTCCATCCTTGGTGGTATAACTTGTAAATTTTTCGCCGTCATATTTATTGATTCCGGATATTGTACCAATCCAAAGATTACCTTTATTATCTTCAACGATAGAGGTTACAAGGTGATTCAGCAATCCATCCTTCGGCGAATAATTGGTAAATACAATACCGTCAAATTTACTTAATCCACCATATCCGCCCGACCATAAATTACCATTATGGTCCTGATAAATTACTGACACATCAATAAATGGCAAACCGTCTTCAACGGAATAGTTTCTGAAATAATAGGATTGAGCAATCCCATCAGGAATAAAAAAAAGGAGTGCATATACACTCAGAAAAAAAACAAAGATTTTATTTCTTTTCATTTTTTAGATTTAATCTTTGTTCAATAACGCATCCCAACCCTGCGCTTTCAGTGGAGTAGAGGAGCCGCCTTTAGTAATTAAATTTACGCCGTCCTTACTGTTGGTCATGTGGCCAATAATACTGATGTTAGGATTTGCCTTCACTTTCAAAAAGTCTTCCTGACGAATAGTAAATAATAATTCATAATCTTCTCCGCCGCTCAACGCACATACAGTAGGGTCGAGGTTAAACTCACGAGCCATATTATACGTCTGCGGGTCAATCGGAATTTTATCCTCGTATAAGTTACAACCAACATTTGATTGTGTGGCAAGGTGTAATATCTCCGAAGCCAGACCGTCGGAAATGTCAATCATTGCAGTAGGTTTCACTTCCAGTTCCTTTAATAAAGGTGGAATATCCTTGCGTGCTTCCGGCTTCAACTGACGTTCAATTATATAATCATTGCCTTCCAAATCAGGTTGTACGTTTGGCGTTTCAAGGAAAATACGTTTCTCCCGTTCCAAAACTTGCAGACCTACATAAGCGCCGCCCAAATCACCGGAAACGCAAAGCAAATCACCTTCTTTGGCACCATCACGATAAACTAGGTCTTCGCTGTTTGCCTCTCCTATGGCAGTAATGCTTATTACCAAACCTGCTTTATTAGTAGTGGTATCTCCGCCAACAATATCTACTTTATGTTTTTCGCAGGCAAGCAACATTCCTGCATACAACTCTTCCATTGCTTCTACAGAAAAACGATTGGACATAGCCACTGAAACGGTAATTTGTTTCGGCATTGCATTCATTGCATAAATATCCGAAAGGTTTACCATTACTGCTTTATAGCCAAGATGCTTCAGCGGAACATACGTCAAATCAAAATGAACTCCTTCCACCAGCATATCCGTAGAAATTACTGTTTGTTTTCCTTTATAATCAATTACAGCAGCATCATCGCCAACGCCTTTAATGGTACTTTCGTTTTTCAGTTCGATAAATTGAGTAAGGTGTTTTATTAATCCGAATTCGCCAAGAGAACTCAATTCGGTACGTTCGCTGTTTTCTAACATTAGTAGTATTTAGTGATAATCGACAAAAGTAGTAAAATATAATAAGCCTTCTTTCCAATCCCTTTTGATTGGATTAGGATTTGGATGATGTTTGATTTTCAGAATAATTGCTCGAAAAGGAATTTATAAGAAGGAATTTAAAATTTCTTCCAGTTACAGAAATTACTCTTTTCTGATTTTAATTGACTTTTTCTTCATAAAAGGAAATTTTGGTGGATTTTTAGCAATTTTCTGTTGTTTTGATTCGATTTTAATTGAAAACGGGTCTAAAGTATTCATTTTGGGAAACTAGCGAGGTAGGTTTTTGTCTACAGAAAGCAGCCTCGCTAACCACCGAGGTACAAAAACGGCTACGGAATTGTACCTCGGTG
>CAIRRW010000283.1 GCA_903881065.1 uncultured Bacteroidota bacterium | reverse complement strand
ACTTTTAAATTGCTAGATGAAATTGGTGGAGATAAAAAAGCGACTATTGAATTAATGGTGCCACCACTTTTTAAGGAACATTATTTTAAAAAATACGGAAGAGAATTTAAAGCTGAAGTTTATAATCCATTTGATAATAAAATTGATACAAAAGCTTTTTGTGAATTTGTAAATAAGCAAACAACTGACTATTTTATTTTCGGTTGTCCGCCTTTGGAATACATTGAAATCATTAAGGAGAAATATCCTTATATGGTAAAGAAAGAACAAGGTTTTAACTATTCTTTTTATTGCTTCGCGAAACAGAAGGCTGCTAAAGAATTGCATGAACAGGTTATATTCAGTAAGAAAATGGAACCCTTTGTATTGGATTCGACAATGGAATATGGTAAAGAATTTAAAGAAAAACTAAAGTATATTATTAATAATCGTCATGTAATTTTAAAGGTAAATGCGTCAATCACTACTCCTACTTTTGCAGCAAATCTTGTACTTGTAGCAGACATTCAGGAAAATGGGAAATCAATTGAGTGGTTCGGCTCTGATTATATTAACTACAATAATAATTTAGGCAAATCAAACTCAATTTATCTATCAAGAGACCTCACAGATTTTGACTTTAAAAAACATCCTAACGCAGAAATAAAAATTTATATCTGGAATAAAAACAAAAAAAACATTTCGATAGACAACATGAACATAGAAGTAATAAAAGCCAATCCGCTAATCTATGCCTTGTTTGAACCGATTGATTAATTGGTTGTAATTCCAATGAAAAAAACACATCCACTTTTTCCGGACTTAATTAATCATTTACTTTTTGTTATACTGTTTATTTATGCAAGCATCTATTACAAAGAACGATTGTTTGCCGATTCAGGATATTATATTTACAGGGTAATAGACAGTAATTTCTTTGTTGTTGAACTAAATCGTTTTATACTCCTATTTTCTCAAGTACTTCCTGTTATTACAATTAAACTGGGATGCAGTTTAAAAACAGTTTTAATCTCCTATTCTGTCTGGCATGTTTTATTCTTTTATATTTTATTCTTAATTTCAAGATACTGTTATAAAAATCATGTTGCAGGTATTCTTCTAATTCTTTTGCAAACTATCGGAATTCGAGATGGATATTTTACACCAATGTTCGAATTGTATTACGGAGTAGGCTTTTTAGTTCTTTTAGCATCGATTCTATACAAAGACGGTCACGCAATTTCTGACCGAATATTAATGGTAATTCTTTCTCTTATTATTTTAACAAGTCATCCGTTTACTTATTTTCTATTGCTTTCTATTCTATTATTCCACTTTATAAAACACCGATGGGAATACGTTACTTATTACATTGTGGCTATTGTTTTAATTATTCTGGTTATGATATATAAGAATCATACAGCTAATGATTACGAGCGGGGAAAAACAAACAATATTATTTATCAATTGCATAATGGGATATATAATTGGGATTACATAAAATCACTGCTTCACTTCTTATTTAAATATTATAAAGATTTATTAGTACTCGGAATAAGTACCATAATTTACTTTGTTCTTAGAAAAGAATACATAAAAGGAATTCTTTCTATCGGAATTTATTTATTCTTTATTGCTCTTGTAAATCTTGCTTATTATGGATTTGAACATTCACGTTATCAGGAACAGGTTTATTTTCCTTTGGCATTTATTGTCTCCTTTATTTTTGTATTTATAGCAATTAATAATTTCTCATTGAGAAATACTCTTGTCATTTATTGCTTTCTGGCGGTATTGGTTATCTTTAGATTAATTTGGATATCAGTTGCAGCAGTTGATTTTACTTATAGAATTACTACGGCTGAAAAACTGATTGAAAAATGTCAATCTTTAAAAGGGAATAAATTTGTTATTAAAGAAAAAGATATTGTTCCTGAAAAAGGAATCGGTACTAATTGGTCTTACCCCATGGAAACAATGTTACTTTCGAAAATCAATCCGAGAAATAAAACGGTTACAGTTTGTACAGAAGATGATATGTTGACGAATGACAATAGATCAAAACTACGTCCTGAAAACTATCTAATGAGAAGTTGGGATATTCGTGACGATGCTTCCGTTAATCAGAAATATTTCCACCTGAATGATGGTGAATATATTACTATTAATGCTAAATAATTTAATTAGCCTTTCTCGATAGCATCTACACCTGGCAGACTACCGCTTTCGATATACTCGAGCAATGCACCACCGCCCGTGGATACATAACTAACTTTATCAGCAAGATTATATTTATTGATTGCAGCAACTGAATCGCCACCACCGATTAATGAATAAGCACCTTTTTGAGTAGCAGTAACAATAGCTTCGGCAACAGCTTTTGTACCGTGTTCGAAGTTGCTCATTTCGAAAACTCCCATAGGACCGTTCCATAAAATAGTTTTGGAATTGCTGATTACTTCAGCATATTGTTTTTCGGTTGCAGGTCCAATATCCAGACCCATCCAGCCATCAGGAATGATATTTATATCTACTGTTTGTTTGTTTGCTTCATTAGAAAATGCATCGCCAATAACTGTATCGGTAGGGATATAAATGTTAACACCTTTTTCTTTTGCATCTTTCAATATCTTTAATGCTATATCCAGTTTATCTTCTTCTACAAGAGAACTGCCAACCTTGCCGCCCTGCGCCTTTATGAAGGTATATGCCATTCCGCCACCGATAATAAGATTGTTTATTTTGTCGAGAAGATTATCTATAATCAATATTTTACCGGAAACTTTTGCACCACCCATGATTGCAGTTACAGGCTTTTCGGAGCTATTGAGTACTTTATTAATATTGGCAATTTCGTTTGCCATTACGTAACCGAATACTTTATCGTTAGGGAAAAATTTCGCAACGATAGTGGTGGATGCGTGTGCACGGTGTGCTGTGCCGAATGCATCATTCACATATACATTGCCAAGTGAAGCTAATTCCTGAGCAAAGGATTCTGTTCCGGCAGTTTCCTGCTTATGAAAACGAAGATTTTCTAATAATAAAACTTCTCCGGATTTCAAATTTTCAGCAGCACTTTTGGCAGGCACACCAATACAATTGGTGGCGAAAGCTAACGGTTTACCAAGCAAATCACTTAAATGTTTTACAATATGCTTTAACGAATACTTTTCCTCAAACACATCCTTTGGTCTGCCGAGATGCGACATTAATATTACAGCTCCCCCGTCATTTAATATTTTATTAATGGTTGGCAAGGCAGCACGCATACGTGTATCATCCGTGATATTAAATTGTGCATCAAGCGGAACATTAAAATCAACGCGCACTAATGCTTTCTTACCTTTGAAATTATAATTATCTACCGTTTTCATTATTATATGTTTTTAAGTTTTTAATATTATGGACTGCAAAAGTAACCTTTCCATTTAATACATAAAATGATTTTTTTTAATCTGTTATGCTGGGTTTAAGTTTCTAAAGTCACTATTATTTCTGTTTAACTACTAAAAACAAACTTTGGTATACAAAAGTTTGTTTGTGGTAATGAATTAGGTTTCTTTGAGACCAAATAAAATTAAAATTATGAAAGAAATTACAAAACAGCAAAAAAGAAAGACAAGAACCTTAAATTGGTTTATTTCTTCATTGGTTATGAGTGTACTTATGCCTGCAGCAATAGCTCAAACAGTAACACTTACACCAACAACTTATGGCGTGGTAACATCCGCCGGAGCGCAGACAGCAAATAGTTTGACCGGTGTAACAAGTACAAAACGAGGGTGGTTTAAATTCGATTTATCCTCCGTGCCTGCTGGAGCCACTATTACAAGCGCTAATTTAATTTATAGTACCACCACAGGAACTACCAATTCTGGCAATACAGGGAATCAGTTAAATGATGCAACTGATGATATTTCATTATTAACAGGTACAACCTTATATGGCAGATGTGCTGTAGGTGGATCAACAACAAATTTATATACAGGAGCATGGAGTGGTACTCACCCTTTATTGCTTCAAACTAATGGCCCTACAGGAGGCTCAGCAGCTATTGCAACAACTTTATTGAATTATGTTAGAGGGCAGCAGGCTTTTAATTTTGCTTGCTTTTCTTTAATAAGAGGAAGTACAGCTGCATATAATTTTGCTTTGCCTCAACTGGTAATTAATTATACAGGCGGCACACCATGCGCCGGAACTCCTGCGCCCGGCAACACCTTAACAACTGCCACTTCGGTTTGTGCAGGAACTAGTTTCGCCCTTTCATTGCAAAACCCTACTTTAGGTAGTGGCGTAAGATACCAATGGATGTCATCATCAGATAGTATTACCTATACTAATATACTTAATGATACCTTGAATACATTAACTATAAATTCGACTAGTACTGGTATTATTTATTATCAATGTACTGTAACCTGTTCGGGAAGCACAGGTACTTCCAATCATATTGGTGTAACCGTTAATCCATCACCAACAGTTACTGTTAATTCTCCCGGAATATGCAGAGGTACGCCAGCAATTCTTATTGCAAACGGTGCTACTACTTACACTTGGTCAGCTGGAGCTACTGTGGTAGGACATGATACTGCTACCGCTAACCCTAATAACACTACTACTTATACGGTAACAGGTACCTCAGCAGGCTGTTCAGGCACTGCAACATCAACTATAACTGTTACCCGCCCTCCTACTGTTACTGTTAATTCAGCAACTATTTGCCCGGGACAATCGGTAACATTAGTTGCGCCACTTGGAACTGGAACTACTGGAACAGCTACTTATTCATGGTCGACTGGAGCAACCATTGTAGGCCATGATACTGCTACTGTGAGCCCTAACGTTACCACCACGTATACCGTAACGGCAACTATCGCGGCTTGTTCTGGCACTGCAGTTTCTACAATCACTGTAAACCCATTGCCTGTAGCTGTTAACTCTCCTACTATTTGTATCGGCGGAACAGCCACACTTATTGCAACAGGCGGAACAACATATACATGGTCGGCTGGTGCTACTGTT
>CAIRRW010000282.1 GCA_903881065.1 uncultured Bacteroidota bacterium | reverse complement strand
CTGTTGTTTCATTACATTAAACATCCAGCGGATGCCAAACTTATCGAGACAAACTCCCCAATAACCCCAAAATTCATCGTGAGGAGCCACACATTCCGTTCCACCTTGCGATAGTGCATTGTACATTCTATCGGCTTCTTCCTTCGTATCCGGTTCAAGACTGATGGTAGTATTATTGCCTATTCGTAGCTGTTGACCCATGCTTTCAAGCATATCTGTTCCCATAATGTTGGTGCCACCTAAAATTGGAAGTGCTACGTGCATTACTTTATTTTTGTCGTCTGTTGATAGTTGCGGCATACCTTCCTGATGCGGAATATCGCCCATTCGCATGATTGGTGCTGACCATTCGGTTTTGAAAACCGATTTGTACAAGTTAAATGCTTCTTCTGCTTTGCCTTGAAAATTCAAGTAGATGTTTGTTCTAGCCATTTTGATTTGGGGTTTAAATTGTTATCGAAATTTATTTTTAATAATTGAGAGGTAAAAGTATTATTTATTTTTATTTCTCTATTAAACAATTTCATGAAAGGTGTAAAGTATTAATTACTTTTTCTTTTATATATTTAATTGCCACCGTATCAGATTAAATGACTAACATTACATTACTTTAATCTATAGGAAAGTAACCTTATAGGTATAACAAAAGCCCCCAAATAGCTGATAGCATTGTTGAAGAACAAAACAAACTTCAATGTATATCATTCAAAAAGCCCGGCAAAATATTTTATTGCTCTTATCCGCTGGGTTAATCATTAGGTTTTTATCGAATACGCTTTTTAAGAAAAACAAAAGATGAATGAAGATTTTGTTTTGAGCAAATTTTAGATTTCAAATTACAGATTTACAAATTCTAATTATTAACTAAAAAATTAAAAAATATGAAAAAGCATATTATTGCATTAAAAAACACAAAACGTAATAGAAGTTTTGTAGAATCAGAAATGGTGAAGAATGGTGAATACGGCCCTATTTACGTATTTATGTCCACCGTGCTGCCGGTACATTCGGTAATGGGCACAATTGATTTTCCGGATGGTTTTCCGGAAAGGTTAAAATTGGCAAAGGAAATATTGGCTGCCTGCACCGACAATGTCAAGGTGCCTATTGATCCATTGGTAATTGACAAAGTAAATAAAACTATTAAAGATTACGAACTGTCGACCACCGGCAACCGTCCCGGATTGTTTAAGACAATGAACAATGCTATTAAAAATTCGTTGCTTGCACCCTTCCAAACAGCTGCCGATGCTGATGCTATAAACAGTATCACTATTTTGGAGAGCGGTAAATTTCATGTGAAAGGACAGGCAATTCACAAGGAAAATATCTTTGAAGGAAAATCGGGCGTGGAAAAAGGTACGGTGGATTTGAAAGCGCCGGGCGGACCACAGGATAAACATCACCTGCATATCTGGTTTCATTCGTTGGATAACATTACCTTTTCAATGGTAGCTGCTACCAATAATGCTTCCACTATTTTAGGCGGATACAAAAGCGGTACAATTGTTTATTTCCGAACTCAATTGAGTATAAAAGATGAGCTTCAGGAGATGAGCCAAACAATTGAAGTTGCTGCTAAATAACGCAATAATGCCTAACGCTCGAGCAATAAGGTCTTACGCTTGAG
>CAIRRW010000281.1 GCA_903881065.1 uncultured Bacteroidota bacterium | reverse complement strand
TTAGCCATATGACTTAATCTTCCCCAGGCCCTGCAAGGTGGATGAGCAATAACTGGGTAATTTTCTTTAAAATTTCTAGCATCTCTGTCAATGTCATAAACATCAAAACCAGTTAAATCTTTGTATCGGCTATCTTTTCGAGCAAAAAGAACGGCTATCATTTTCAAAACAATGCCTCCTCAAACTTGAAAACAGGCTTATTTACCTTTTTAGCCACAATCTTCCAATCAGGTCTGAGGCTTACAAGGTATTGAGCCTCAATATTGCTTTTAACTTGGCGAATCATGCCCAGTTCGTCATAAATGTAATAAATCATGCCGCCTTCCTTTTTTCACGCTGGGCAACAATAAAAGCTCTCATTTCGTAATAACTGTTAAACCTGGACTTAGCAGGATCGCCACATTCGGCCCTATAAGCCGCTTCAATCTGCTGTTCATTGCCTAATGGCAATTCTTTATCCTTTTGAACATCATTGATGACAATAATTTCATCTTCCCAATGACGGCCTTTGATCCAGCGTTCAGGGTCTTTTCTAAATTGTGGGTCAGGTATGGCTACAGCTTGCTTTATTGCTTGAGTAATAACTTTTTTTTCAGTTTCTTCATCAAGTTTTGCCTTTTGCCATTCTTTTAATGCTTTTACCTTTCCCCTTTTCTTTCCATAAGAATTCCAAAATTCCTCAAATCCTTTTGAGGAAGTATTGTTTTTAATAACTGGTGATGGTGAAGGTGATGGTGAAGGGCATTGCTTCTGCATTGCATTAGCATTGCTTGATGTATTTTTCCATCGAGCTTCTGCGGCTTTTACTGCTCTTTCATGTTTTTTTACCTGATTTACCTTTGCATCAGCCATTTCTTGCTCAACTCTTTTATGAATCCAATATCCATTTTCTATACTAAAGAATTGCGATAGCATTGCTTTTGCATTGCTCCAAGCATCAGGATTAAGTTTGCATATTTGAGCTAATACTTGATCGTTATTAGGCAATTTACCTGACCTCCAATAGTCCATTAAAAGTAACAAATAAGCACCATGTTGTTCAGTTGTAAGCCTAGATGTATCAGCCAAATAATCGCCAATGTATAAGGGCATCCATATATCAGCCTTCATAATTTTTGCCATTTTCATAAAGTGTTTGGAAATATTGACAATCTTCGGAATCTGACCAATCCAGCACTATTCCATAAGGAATTCCAATTAAACCGCTAAGAAACCATGCAACTTCATTTCTACTATTTGGCCCATCTACACTCAAATAAGAGCAAACTTTTTTTAAAAAATCTTCTCTTGAATGTAAATATTCATGGCAATCTTCACATAGGACTGCAAGCTGTTTTTCGTGGTATTCCCAGGGTTCTCTACCTTTTAAATATTCTTTGTGATGAACATTTAATGTAGATTCGGAATCTCCGCATCTTTCGCAACTAAATTCAGCCCTTTCCATTGCTTTTAATCGAGCCTTTTGCCATCTAGGGTCTTTAAGCTTTTCCCAATAAGTAGTCATTTCAATCCTTTGCGAAAATGTCAGGTCTAAGCATTTCTCTAGTAATTCGACCTTTTGACAGTTCCTCAATTTTTCTAACATGCTTAATTGGAATATTTGTTCTAGATTTCCATTGATAAACAGCGGTTTCCCTTATGCCTAAAAGGGTAGCCAGCCTATAAAGCGTTCCAAATTCTGTCTTTAATTCAAGAAAAATATCCATAAAATCTCCTTTGTTTAGCTATATTACCACATATTACCACTCCAAACACTAGGGAAAGTCCTAATAAAATATTTTATTTAAAGTGTTGATTAGTGGTTTTTTAGTGTATAGTGGAGTCATCTTAACAAGTGATGAAGGGAAATGAAATGAAACTATTAGACGCAATCGGTGTAATTCTTTTAGGTGTTC
>CAIRRW010000280.1 GCA_903881065.1 uncultured Bacteroidota bacterium | reverse complement strand
GTTAAAAAAAGAATTGGAACGCTGATTTATTAAGAAAACAAGGATAAATTATGATTTTGATTGCCGTTGGCAATTATGATTTTAAATGCTTACTATAGTTAAAAAAAGAATTGGAACGCAGATTTATTAAGAAAACAAGGATAAATTATGATTTTGATTGCCGTTGGCAATTATGATTTTAAATGGTTACATGCAGCAAACACCAGTTTTCAACTCGTGTTTATTATTTGAAAGCGTCTCGCATTTATTATCTTTAACAGCAATTAAAAACAAACATATTGTCGGATAAATACAAAACTGAAACAGATATATTATATTACGTTACTATTACTGTAGTGTTTGATATTAGGAGTATTTAAAATAACTGTATCTTTGATAAATGAGAAAAGAAAAAAGCACTTCACTTGATTTTATTATTGACAAACTTACAAATTCAATTCAAAATACTATTTCAGGTGATAGCTTTGCAACAGAAGTAAGCCGGTTCACTAAAGCAGATGTAAAACAATGTTTAAGAAAAAATGGTTGGAATTTTGATTGGAAACAAGAACTTGAAAACAATGTCAGAGAGGTTTACAAACTCACCATTTACAATAACCCTACAATTATTCAAGGGCTTTTAAGTTTCTCTGTCAAGGCTGATCATATTTATATGGACTTATTGGAAAGTGCTCCTTTCAATTTGGGTCGAAACAAATTATATGAAGGAGTACCCGGAAATTTAGTAGCGTATGCCTGTAAGGTTTCATTTCAAAGGGGATTTGAAGGATTTGTTTCTTTCACCGCCAAAACAAAACTCATCGAACACTATGAAAAAAGTATTGGTGCATTTCATTTGGGCAATCATCTTATGATTATTGAGAATAAAGCAGCACAACAATTAATTGATAAATATTTTAAAAATTAAACAAAATGGGACATATTAAGGAACCTGCAGGAGTTGATTTTATTATAAACAGCCGACCTTTGACTAAAGAAGAAGAAATTACTATCAGCAAATTTATTACTTCTTGCAAAACAAAACAAGCACACCAACAAGTTAAAAGCAAGAAGAAAACAAAGGCATCCTTTCGGAAAAAACTTGTTTCATAGGTTCTCGTTTATTTAATCTTACAGGTTGTAAAAACCACAGTATATATCCGCCGGCGCGTAGTGTCCCACTCGCGACAATTATTCTGTGGTGTCTCACCACATTTACTATCTTTGACATAAATTAAAAACACTGCCAGTGTCTGATAAATACAAAACGGAACCAGATAAATTATATTACGTTACAATTACTGCAGTAGGCTGGATGGTTGATAGGAACGCAGATTTATTAAGAAAAAAGAGATAAAAAATGATTTTGATTGCCGTCGGCAATTATGATTTTAAATGTTTGCAATATTCTCCAGCAATAACAATATTACAATTAGTAAACAAGGGATAGTAGCAAAGCCGGAAGATTATTTATATAGCAGTGCCAATGAGTTTAGCGAAATAAAAGTGTTGACTATGTAATGGAAGGTGGAGTAGGTAATATGCTTAGTGTAGTGGTGAGGATAATGTATGGTGTAGTGGTGAGGACACCACTTAATAATCGTCACGTGTGGGATAACATCTAAACTACAACAACCGGCGGTTCTACTACTGGTGGTGCCACTTCTATCGCCACCAACTTCACATCCAGCTTTGTTACTTTTTTTGCCTCAATTGTTACTTCTATTATTTGAGTTATATAACCTGGTGCTGAAAATTGTATTCTCCATACTCCCACATTTAATTTCATCATCGGGAACAAACCGCTACTATTAGTTTTAGCCACTTTTTGTTTCTTCGTGAAAATATAATTAAGCGTTTGCATCATACCTGTATTAATAAATAATTTCTCTGTTTCGGAATCCTCCATTGTAGGTTGTGGGAAACATAGGTTAGAATATCCTAACAATAGTCCAGTACAAAGCAATGCAACCTATAATGCTGGAGACAGGATAAACAATTCGAGTTTTATACCAAATCCTTTTACTAAACCATTTGCTTATTAAAAAGTAGCATATGATAATAACAGTAATTTGCCCAAATTCAACTCCAATGTTGAATGAAATTAATGCACTTAAAAAATGACCTGATGGCAACCCAATATCTTTTAATGCTGCAGCAAAGCCCATTCCGTGTATCAATCCAAAAAGAAATATAATGGCTACTCGCCAGGCGTTGACTTTGCTATGAACTATGTTTTCTATTGAAGTAAATAAAATTGATAATGCAATGAGTGGCTCGATGATATTTGAGTTGGGAATAATGTATCCTGCTGCTGCCAGCCCTAATGAAATACTATGTGCTAATGTAAATGCTGAACATTGTATGATTACTGACTTTAAATTTGAATTGAGAAAAAATATACTTATTATAAAAAGTATGTGGTCAAACCCTAATGGAATTACGTGTGTAAAACCTATTTGTAAATATTGTTTTACAATTTCAATTATGTCCATCAAAAAAAAATAACTACTGCTTTACAAGTTTAATAACCTGTGGGGACGCTAAATTGATTTTTAGAAAATAAATTCCTTTCGCAAGTGATGAAAAATCTTTTGATTCAATATTATTACCTGAAAAAATCAATTGCCCAACATAATTTCTTAGTTCTACTTCCGTATTTGTTCTTAAATTTTCAATTTTAATTTTTGATGTAAAAGGATTCGGATAAACTATAAATATATCTTTATTATTATTTATTTGATTAATGCCGGTAGTAATAGTTGTGTTGCCTCTCACGCAAATTAAGTAATGACGAACCGTTTTAAAATCATAAGTAGTGATGCCAAATTGAGTATCAAGATACCATGCTTTGGTAGGCTGGTTGGGTAAACTGGAGGATGACCAGTATTTATTGGTTACCATAGTACTGAAAAATGTTCTGTTTATTGAAGGATTAACTAAGCCCTCGTCATTTATTGACTCCAATTCTTTAATGTTCGGCAATCGCCAGTCGGTATTGCCATTCAGCGTTAGTGTATCAGCATAAGTTAATGCCTGTTCCCATGTTATAGAATCGGTGTAAACTGTTTTCTGCCAAATTAAGGTAGTTAGATTATCAGTAATTGTTCCATTTCCATTATCAGTAAAATGATTAGGAATTGTAGGCGGAAGATTTATATCGCGAACAGCTCGCGTATCAAAAATCTTTACTCCACCTGCACTTACTGTCTCTGATTCAGGATGATTACCTATACCACCACCTGCGTTTGTAACCCAAATTTTGGAAGTGTCATTTGCCTGTCGTGTTATTGTCCACCAGTATTGTGCCGGAGTAGTAGTAAATACAGTTGTATTTATAGCTGGGTTGGCATACTGATGATTAAGAATACTGAATGATTCGTGAGCTGTAGGAAGCCGCCAATCTGTGTATCCTGCAAGCGTAAGTGTATCCACATAATTCCTAGCTCTCTGGATAGTCATCTCGCCTCCGTCTATTTGTTGCCACATTAATCCTGTTACTGTATCGGTTACCGTTCCATTTCCGTTAATTGTAAAATAAGGAGGATTAATTGTATAATCATTGTCTTCGCCGAATGTAGTTGTATAGCTTGTAGTTTCACCGGTATCGGGTAATCGTTTCATTGATTTGATTACTGCCTGTCCGAAAGAACTGCAGGAAATTACAACTGCGCTAAAAAATAAAAAGGGGTTTTTCATATTTAATTATTTATTTTGTTTTATTAATTTAATTGTTTGAACTGTTGTGGTGCTTGTAACTTTCAACATATAAATACCGTTTGACAAAGATGAAAAATCCTGTTGATCAATTTGTTTCCCTGACCAAATAGTTTGTCCAATCTCATTTATCAATTCATATATTTCATTTCCTTTGGCATTTTTAATATT
Organism: uncultured Bacteroidota bacterium; assembly: GCA_903881065.1. Classification (GTDB taxonomy): domain Bacteria; phylum Bacteroidota; class Bacteroidia; order 2-12-FULL-35-15; family 2-12-FULL-35-15; genus 2-12-FULL-35-15. The sequence continues at coordinate 3,109 of CAIRRW010000280.1, read as the reverse complement.
AATAACAGAAGTAAATGGATTAGGATAATTTTGAATCAACAACGATTGATTAATAGTATTTACTGAAGTAGGATTTAACTCAATTACATTTCCAGGTGTCATATTTCTTCCTGTGAATGCAGGATAATTAAGTGGGTAACGATAGACCCGAAAAACGGCGTTCATATATTCTCCAAGATGAGTAGGGTCCTGTGGTACAACTGTTCCCTGTATCATTGGTCCGCTGCTGTCTACTGGACAAATATACTTCCAAACGGTTGTACCTGTGGAAGTAACTTCTGTTAAAGTTCCATTAGGTCCATCATTGATTAATGTATTTCCGTTTGGCAAACGCTGCGCCCCTGATATATCTTCTGCATACAAAGATGTAGGAGGACTTGCCTGATATGTCCATGAAAGACTTGTAGGAGCATAAGCTTGTCCTGCGGTGAGCGAATAGTTTCCAAGTAAATCAACAGGAGTAGTAATTTCATCGATTGTTGAATAATTACGTCCTATACCATTATTAAAGCACAATAGGTCTCCTGCTCCCGGACAACCAGTCTTTATCCATTCAACATCGTGCTGTTGTAAATACTTATCGTTTGCCGAAGTTCCTGCACCATAACAGATAGGATTTCCCCATCGGTATAGTAAATCTCCTCCTTTGCCTCCGTTTCCTCCGGTATGGCTTGCAGCTTGTATAGTTGTTGTGCTGTGATCTATTATCCAAACTTCACTATTTCCTCTACAACTAAGTGCTATCTGATCCAAGGTGGAATCATAATCAATGCAATTAAAATGATTCCAAAAAACAGGTAATTGCAAATGATTACCTGCCGCATCAATTAATTCCGGATGAGCACTTGGCAAGCCATAGTTTGATTTTGTAGCATCGTGACTTTGTATCAGGTGATCCCATACATGCCATTGCCATACAACTGTTCCGCCAGAAGGATAAGTAGGTTTAATTTCAACTACTGCATCAGGCAATAACATTCGCTTATTCCTGAAATCTGGTTCCTGAATTTTGCTCGTATCAAAACCGGCGGTTACTACATCTGCAATTGTTTTTACTTCAATAACACACATTATGATATTGCCATTTGGCAGCCGTTTAATATCATGATGTTGTGTATATGTAGCTGTTGAATAATCAAACGACCATACTAGACTGTCATTCCAATTATATTCTTCAATTCGACCACCTTCACCGCCACCGGAACTGAGCTGACCATGCACCATACAAGAGCGAAGGAGGTCGCCGTTTTCAAGTAGATAAACTGTTTGTCCAGGAGGTAAAGTACTTGCCGACCATTCGTGAACCTTCCGTCCTTCGTTGTCAATTAAATAAGTCATTGAATTGTGCTTTGGGGCAAATACAGTATAACCTTTAAAGGTATTTAAAGTATCATTCAAAAACAAACCCAAAGTTTGTGTTTGCGCATAATTTTTCGATGCATTAAATATAAATGCACTGAAAAGTATTGAAATTGTAATTCTTTTAAACATGGCAACTTTCTTTTTAAAACTATTAATAATGTATTTTATTTAATCAGTATAATTTTATCTGTGTTTATTAGGCTTTCCGTTTTAAGTGTATAAGTATAAATTCCCGCAGATAATTTAACCGCATTCCAGTCGTAATTATGTATTCCTTCATTTAGTTTTTCATTCACCAAAGTGTTTATCAATTGCCCCATCGAATTAAATATTTCCAAAACAACATATGATGACTTTTCCAGATTAAATTGAAATGTTATTTCCGAGTTAAATGGATTTGGGAAACTGCGGCAGCTGTTTATTTCTGTTTGGTTGGTATTAATTCCGGTAGCTGTACTTGAATAATTCCTGGCGACCCTGAAACCAACATGATACCATGGATGGTTTGGGTCCTGCGGTCCTCTGAAATAAGAAGGGTCGCGATTAGAAATACGCGAATGTCCATCGTTAACGGAATTTATTACATCTCCATTATACCAGTTGCCACCTCGCATACATCTGTAAGGCTTATTATCAGGCATTAAAGTGCCGGTAATTGGACCTTTCGGATTATTATAAACACTCGAACTATAATATGTTCTGCCATACCAGTCATTTACAAATTGCCAAACGTTACCTGCCATATCATACAAACCATAACTATTTGCTCCATTATTTGTTTGATAACTTGATGCTGCCCCAGGCCAGTTATATGTTGATTTAAGTTTTAATGTACCATCATAAAAACCAACAGGTGTAGTGTATGGATAAGTACCTGTTTCATAAGGGTCGCCTGAAATCGGCCAGTTTGCTTTTGTGGTATCCAAATCATTTCCCCAAGGATAATTATAATAAGGATTAGTATGTCCTCCACGTCCAGCCCATTCCCATTCAGCTTCGGTTGGCAATCGGTATCCATTTTTGGTTGAATCACAATCTCCTGTAGTTAAATTATAACAAGATTGATAACCATTTTGAGAACTTAACCAATTGCAGTATGCTGTAGCACCATACCAAAGCACACCAACCATTGGATGGTCAGCACGAAAATCAACAATGGAAAATGTCGAACCGTTAAAGCCAAGGCTGTAATAAGTTGCATATTGATTGGTGTAACAGATAATATTTGTGTCGGCAACACTGTAAACAATATTGTTGGCTACATGTATTAATCCGCTTGACAAAGCTGAAGTTAAATAGTTGAGAAATTGCTGATTGGTTACAACGGTATTGGCAATATAAAATGAATCAATATGCACAGTATGAATGGGTATTTCATCACTTGGATGCAAAGGGTCAACAAAACCAAAGTGGTCGCCCATATCATAAATTCCACCGGGGATTAAAACGTCATTACTTAAGATTTTGTTTGTGTTTTGTGCTATTGCTGATTGATTAATTTGAATACAGTATAAAACAAGAATTAATGATGTTGTATAGTAGGTTCTTTTCATGATTATTTAATATTAGGTGCTAAAATAGTTTGCATTTGAAAACGAATAAAATTGATTTGAACAATCACAATTCTAAATAGTTGTTATTTCAAGTGTTTAAACCCTTATATTTTGATACTGATTTTATATTTAATGCAAAATTTCTCTGCTTTTTGGGGTTTTCAGAGAAACTTTTAAAACCAGTTATTTTTGAG